>JAACVA010000007.1 GCA_009992615.1 Rhodobacterales bacterium | reverse complement strand
ATCCTTGACCGGCTGGGCGATCGGCTGGCCGCGGCTTTGTTGGTTGATGGTGTGCTGGACGATCTGCTGGTGGCGCCGCCTGACGATGTGCCTGTGCCCGGAGCGATTTATCGCGCAGTGGTCGATCGGCCGATGAAAGGGCAGGGCGGGGCAATCCTGCGGCTGCCGGACGGTCGGGGATATTTGAAATCGGCCAAGGGCCTGGCCCCTGGCACGACGATGCTGGTGCAAGTGACCGGCTTTGCGGTTGAGGGCAAGGCAGTGCCGGTCAGTGATCGTGTGCTGTTCAAAAGCCGCTATGCCATTGTCACGCCCGATGCGCCAGGCATCAACATCTCGCGCAGCATCAAGGATGATGCGCGGCGCGACGAATTGCTTTTGTTGGCGCATGAGGCGATGGGTGAGGCAGGGCGCACCGGGCTAATCCTGCGCTCGGCCGCCATGGATGCCCCGGACGATTCTCTGGCTGAAGACATAATCGCCATGGCCGATCTGGCTGCTGCGATCATGGGTGACACCACGGGTGATCCCGAATTGCTGGTCGATGGGCCAGATCCCCACACCTTGGCCTGGCGCGAATGGCCCGAACCTGATTCGATTTCCACCAAGGATAGCGGATTTTCTGACCAGGGCGTGGACGCCATGATCGACGCGCTGCTCCAACCGCGGGTCGCCTTGCGGGAGGGGGACATGTTCATCGAACCAACCCGGGCGCTGGTCGCTGTCGATGTGAATACCGGGGCCGACACGTCGCTTGCGGCAGGGCTCAAGGCGAATATCGCGGCCGTTCGGGCATTGCCGGCGCAGTTGCGCTGTCGTGGGTTGGGTGGTCAGATCCTGCTGGATCTGGCGCCAATGGCCAAGAAAGACCGCCGGGGGTTTGAACAGGTTCTGCGCGCTGCGTTCCGGTCTGACCCCGTGGAAACGATCCTTGCAGGTTGGACACCCTTGGGCTGCTATGAATTGCAGCGCAAGCGTGACCGTCTGCCACTGTAACGGAGGCACCCATGGCCTGTCCGATCTGCGACCGTGAAACAGACCCGAAATACCGCCCCTTCTGTTCGCGCCGCTGTGCCGATGTTGACCTTGGCAAGTGGCTCAGCGGGTCTTACGCCATTCCCGCCGATGATCCTGATGACATGGATGACGCCGACCGCGCACCGTCGGGCGGCGGTGAGACGCCCCATTAGGCCAAGTTGGCGATGATCCCGCGCAACGTGTCGATGCCCAAACTCCTTTCCGATGAGGTGATCACGATCTCGGGATAGGCCGCCGGATGGCGGGCCAGCATGACACGCGTGCGTTCGATCGCGGCGTCAAGGTCGGATGTGGCGGGTTTGTCTGCCTTGGTCAGAACCGCCTGGAATGTGACGGCTGACTTGTCGAGCAACGTCATGATCTCGTCATCGACGTCCTTTGCACCGTGGCGCCCGTCGATCAAAAGAAACACCCGTCGCAGGGTGGCACGGCCCGACAGATATGATTTCATCAACTGCTGCCATTTTTCCACCGTCTTTACCGGGGCTTTGGCAAAGCCATACCCCGGCAGGTCGACCAGATAATCATCGTCGCCGCAGGTAAAAAAGTTGATCTCCTGTGTCCGTCCCGGTGTGTTTGATGCCCGCGCCAGCGCCTTGCGCCCGGTCAGGGCATTGATCAGTGTCGATTTCCCGACGTTCGAGCGGCCTGCAAAACAGACTTCACGCCGGTCGGCGGGGGGCATACCGTCCATTGCGACGACGCCTTTGAGAAAAAGAGTCTCGCGTGCGAACAAGAGGCGACCGGCCTCGCGGGCGGAGTCTTCGATTTCGGCAATTGGAAACACCAGCTTCATCGCGCGACACCGACGCAAAGCGTAGTGCCTTGCGTGTCATCTGCGCGGCGATGCCCCCCGAATCCGCAGGACAGACGGGGATATTCGAGGGGGCGCATCATTTCTTCACAGGTTTCTTTGGATCACCGGCAGGCAGCGCCTTGCGGCGCTTGAACCCGCCGATGATGTTGCCGAACACATCCGGCTTATAGCCTTGGCTCCGCATGATGGCATATTGTTGCATGAAGGTGATCGTGTTGTTGGTGATCCAATACAGCACCAAACCGCTGGCAAAGCTGCCCAGCATGAACATGAAGACCCATGGCATCCATGCGAATATCATTTTTTGTGTTGGGTCTGCCGGTGCTGGGTTCAACTTTTGTTGAAGCCACATAGAGATCCCAAGCAGGATTGGCAGGACACCCAGAGAGAAGATAAAGAAAATCGAGCCCTGCTCTGGCGTTGCCCAGGGCAGCAGGCCGAAGAGGTTCAGAATGCTGCTGGGGTCTGGTGCGGACAGGTCGCGGATCCAGCCGAGCCATGGGGCGTGACGCAACTCTATGGTGACGAAGATCACCTTGTACAGCGAAAAGAAGATCGGAATCTGCAAGAGAATCGGCAGACAGCCGGATGCCGGGTTCACTTTGTTCTTCTTGTAGAGCTCCATCATTCCGACCTGAAGTTTTTGTCGGTCGCCGCCCGCCTTTTCTTTCATGGCCTCCATCTCGGGCTGCAATTCCTTCATCTTGGCCATCGAGACGTAGGATTTATAGGCCAGCGGCAACAACAGCGCCTTTAGGAAGAAAGTCAGCGCAATGATTGACCATCCCATATTGCCGATCAGGGCGTTCAACCAGTGCAGCACGAAAAAGATCGGCTTGGTCAGGAAGAAAAACCAGCCCCAGTCAATGGAATCAAGGAAACCGGCAACGCCGCCTTCATTTTGATAGGTGCGGATCGTGTCCCATTCCTTGGCGCCGGCAAACATCATTGTGCTGCTGCTGGCTGATGTCCCCGGCGCTATGTCCATTGGCGCAAGGCGTGCCTCGGTCAAGTAAATGTCGGCCGCAGCGTTGTATTTTGCGACGGACGTGAAGGGCGTGCCAGGCTGGGGAATCAGCGACGTCATCCAATATTTATCCGTAAAGCCGACCCAACCATTCTGACCCACATTGACAACGTCCGAATTTGCCCCCCAACGCTCATCACTGGGCTGACTGGTCATGTCCTTATAGTCTATTTCCTGCAACTTGCCGTCCGACATACGAACGACGCCTTCGTGCAGAATAAAGAATTTGGCAAGATTCGGTGGCATACCCTGGCGGGAAATCGTGCCATAGGGTGCCAAACGCACGGCAGACCCGGTCATGTTTTCGACGGTTTGCGTGATATTGAACATGAATTTTTCGTCAATCGCAACGTCGCGCCGAAAGACAAGACCTTTGCCGTTGTCCCAAGACAGCTGGACAGGGCTGTCAACGGCAAGCACAGTTCCGCCTGTCTGAGTCCAGACCGTGTTCGCGCCCGGCACGTCCTCAAAGTTCAGCGTACCACCGGGAGCCCAGCCAAAGGTTGCGTAGTACGGGTGGGAGGCACCCACTGGGTTCAGCAAGGTTACCAGTGGCGCTTCCGGCGACAATGTTTCGCGATAGGTTGTCAGGGCAAGTGTATCGATGCGCCCGCCCAGAAGAGACATCGAGCCGACAAGGCTGGGTGTTTCCACCGAAATGCGCGGGATTTCTGCCCCGGCCACCATCAACCCGCCGGGGATTGCGGCCTGAACCGGGCTTCCCGCAGCTACAGGAACGCCGGGCCCTGTTTCGGCGCTTTCGGTGACCACGATCGAATTCGGATCACGCACTGGATCTTCCGGCGGGAAAAGCACGAACCAGGCCAAGATCACCAGAAAACTGAGCGCCGTGGCAAGGATGAGATTCTTGTTCTGATCGTCCATTCGATAGAGCCGCCTGTGCATTTTTCTTCAGCCCGGTTCAACAGGGCGCACAGTCAAAGGTCAAGCCGTTTTGCCGATCCCTTGCCCTGGGGGACGCTACGCCGCGGGAATTTGCCCGTACCCAAGGGTTGACCATGCGGGTCGTCGGGCAGATGCCCCACGCCGCGCCGCACAAGCCATGACTGAAGAGCAGAGCCCGGCATTGGGCGGGCGATCGCGTAACCTTGCACATGGCCGCAGCCCAGTTGTGCGAGTGTCGAGAATTCGCCGGGTGTTTCGACCCCCTCCGCTAGAACATCGACGCCCAGCTGTTGTGCCATGGTCAGGATTGCTGAGATCATCGCGTGTTGATCCCTGTCCCTGTCGACGCAAGTGACCAGTGACCTGTCGATCTTGATCCGATTCACGCCAAAGCGACGGATCCCATTGATCGATGCGCTGCCGGTCCCGAAATCGTCGAGGTCGAGAAAACAGCCGAGCCGCCTGAGGGCCAGAAGGTTGCGGCCGATCACAGCGTCGGGATCAATGCAAGCGACAACGGTTTCCAATACTTCGAGGCCCAGTCGGGTGGCTGGCAGGCCGTGCCGATCCAGCGCCCAGCTTATTCTGTCGGTCAGGGTGGGGTCTGTCAAATCCTCGGTGCCAAGGTTGACTGACACCCGGGGCACATCAACTCCGGCGCTGTCCCAGGCCACAAGTTGTTCGAGCGATTGAGCCAATATGGTATCCGTCAGTTTCGATGACAGTCCATCGGCCAGAATGGCAGGCAGAAACGCGGCCGGTGTCAGGGTGCCGCGATCAGTGTGCTTCCAGCGCGCCAATGCCTCTACCCCGGTCAGCGCACCGGTGTCTGCGCAGATCTGTGGTTGATACCAGGGCAAGATATCGCCGTTCGTCAGGGCGGCGCCGATTGTGTCTGCGGCACCTCCCGGTTTTGGCAGTTCAGCGGCGCTGGATACCATTGTGCGATCGAAGGACCGGATCGCGCGTGGGGCGTCGCGCTGTGCGGTCTGAAGCGCCAGTTCGGCGGCTTGCAACAGCCCCGGTGCGTCGGGGCCAGTTGCAAGCCGCGCGGTTACACAAAACCCTATGGATGCCGTTAGAAGCAGGCGCAAGCCATCGACGGCCACCGGGCGCATTATCGCTGTTTGCAGCCGCAGCGTTGTTTGGATCGCGGTTTCCAGATCAATTCGGGCACTATGCGCAAAATAGAGGCAAAAACGGCCATCTGCCAAATCGGCCAAGGTGTCATTGTGGCGGATTTCACCCTGCAACCGTTCGGCAATGCGCCGGGTGATCAAGGCGGCGGCGCGTTTGCCGTGGCGTTGCGCCAGCTCGGTTTGATCGTCCAGCTGCAAGACGATGCACAGCGCCTGACCTGTGCGGTCAGCTCTATCTGCGTCGGCTTCGATCCGGGTCAGCAGGGTGGCGCGGTCGACCGGTTGGGCCAGTTGCACGGTGGCAAGGCTGTGCAGATGAAACGTACCGCTGCGGCTGGCTGTGCCCAGCAGAAACGCCAGTCCCACCGCCGTGGTGAACAGCACCCCTTCAACCCCACTGAGCGCCGCCGAAACCACCAGCAGCACGGCGTACCCCAACCCAAGCAGAGCCGGTGAAAGACCGTTGCGCCGGGCGCGGATCAGAAATTTTTGTATCAGCATCGCCATCCCCCGCGGCACCGGACCTCGAACACTGGCTAGGGCAGTTAGGTGGCGGGCAGGTTAATTTTGGCGGGCAAATTGTACAGAATTTTAATCAAACGTATTTGTTTCGTTCCTCGCGTCCCGCAGATTTTTGCCTCGCAGCTGATCGGCATAGCTTTGATTCGCTGTCGTGCAGCCCATCCGTGCTGATGCACAGATCGCAATCAAGGGTCAGACAGCATTGGATAAATACCGCGCCGACACGTCCAGGGCGGGGCCAAAAGGGGGCAGGAGCTCCCGAGATGCGTCATCAGCGCCACATGGTAACGCCCGCACCATCGAGGCGATTAACGGCTGTGGCGCGCAAGCTGATCTGTTTTTTGCCAAAGGCGTCGGTCAAGACAAGTTCGGATCCGCGCAACGACCAGCGGGTGATTCCGAACAGGTCACCGAAACAGCCCTGCATCTGCACTGTGGCAGGCGAATCTGATGTGCGTGGTGACGACAGATTGGCGCGGCATTCGCGATTGTCAGGGCTGGTGACACGCCACTGACCCGCATAATCGCCTGCTGAATTGGGGACAGCGGGCGCGGCACCCCCCACGATGGCCCCCAACAACCCGCCAGTGTTGACCGAAACCGAGCTGCTTTCTGTCACGGTCCGGGTCGTGTTGCCTTGGACAGTTGTGGTCGTGGCGCTGATGCTATCGGAAATCTGCGCAGGGGCCGCCGCCACGGGAAGGACAGCGTTTTGCGGCACGGGCGCGGCAGCGGGGGCCGGCGTGTCACATGCAGACAGAACGGAAATCATCAATACAAACGACAAAATTGGAAAATGCATAAAGCCTCCGGCAATTGATTTTTTGTGTTTCTAAGCAGCGCATAAAAAAGTTGTCAATATGATCTGGCAGTGTGTTGCCAGGCGCCGTCATTCGCCGAAACCGTTGGATTTCCACCCTCCGCGATCAGCTCCGCGCTGTGCGAGAGTAACCTGGTGTCGCTTTGTGTGTCGTCTTGCCAGAGCCTTCAAAGCTTGACCATTCCATCCCGGATGATCACATCTCCCCCACGCTTTGCGCTTTTCAGGACAAGGTCGGGCATGAGGAACATTCACAACGGCGGCCAAACATTCTGAGTCAGCTTCATCAGAACGCGACGACAACGCCCAAGGTGTGTGCGCCCAGTCAGGCCAGCGATGATTGCGGGGCCGCACTTGCGGAACGCTTCGGGGTGACCGCGTTGAGGCTGCACAAATGGCGCTGGAACGACAGCGGCAAAAAGCCGCAGCCTACTGCGACAAGACAATACCCGTGAGGATGGCCGCCTTTGTCATCCGCGGTCATCCGCGCGGGCGCACGAATACCGGCCGACCCGGTGTCGAGGCTTCGGGGTCAAAACCATAGCCCCCGACATTGAACGCCTCAATCGCATGTTCTTCATGCACTCCGGTTTGCAAAACCCATCGGGCCATCGCGCCTCGCGCGCGCTTTGCGGAAATTCCGATGACCCGGCGGATACCGCCCCGATCTTCCTCAAAGCGTGGACTGACGAAGGCCAATTCTCCGAGGACAGACCGGTCAACGGCCTTGCTGTATTCTTCCGAGGCGAGATTGAGAATGACGTTCGTTCCCAGTTGGTTGGCGTCCTGCGCGACAGCCTCGGCAATCTTGGTCCCCCAAAATCTGTAAAGCGTGCCTGCAGAATGCCCCGGGCATTTTCGGCCCATTTCCATTCGATAAGGACGCACCGCATCCATCGGCCGCAAAAGGCCGTAGAGACCTGACAATATGCGCAACCTAAGCGAAGCCGCCGTGAGCGCGGCGTCATCGAGGGTGGCAAAGTCAAGCTCTCGGTAAACATCACCGTCAAACATTAGGCCCGCTGCACAATCCGCATCGCGCGACCAATCGGCAAACCGCGCCCGGTTGAGTTCGGCAATCGCGGATGACACGTTCATCAGCCGACAGATTTCAACGTCCGACCACCGCCGGGCAACGGTTACAATCTCTTCGGCCTGATCGAGAAAGCGTGCGGTCGTGGCGGCGTGCCCTTCTGCCCTTTTCTCATTCAGGTTTTTTGCAGGCGACAACAAAATAAGCACCGAGCGGCCTCCGTCTTTGGTGAACTGACGAGAAAATAGTTTTGGGTCCCGGCCGCAGATGTCGGCCCGATCTTTTGCCATGGCAATGCGCCTGGGACAACCTGTCACTGCAGTCAAGACCGGCATATATGGCGCGGCTTTGATCGCAGGCAATTCTGCGCCTGCCATCGAACGGGCATTTGGTGGGGCCGTCAACCTGGCTGATGAAACCACAAAAAAGTATCGGATCCCATTTTGGCCAAGACTGGCAAGTGCCGCCTGGGGGCCGGGGTCAACCCGCCTGCAACACATCCAGAAAGGCAGACCCGAAACGTTCGGCCTTTTGTTGGGTCATGCCCGGCGCGCGTTCCATGTCAGACAGTGATCCGGGCCGCCGTTCAGCGATCCACTTCAATGTGGCGGTGGTACAGGACAATGGCTTGGCTATGCCGTCTTGGCCGCGCGCCAACCGCATCTGCGCTGCGTTCAATGCGTCGAATACCGCCGCCGCGTCACGCCCGGCCAGTTTGCGCCGGGCCGGATGCATGGGCGGCGGGGCGTCACCGGTGATGACCTGAAGAAAGGTGGCGCCATACCGCTCCAGCTTGGTCGCACCTACGCCGGTGATCCCCGCCATCTGGTCCAGCGTTGCGGGCCGCCGCTCGGCCATTTCCAAAAGGGTGCGGTCGGCAAAGATCACATAGGCTGGCACGCGCTGCGCCTCGGCCAGGGCGCGGCGTTTCGCCTTCAGCGCGGACAGCAGCGGCGCGTCTTCGTCGTTGACAAGGGTTTTCACCGCCGGCCGGGCCGATTGCGCCGCCTTGATGACATCGCGGCGCAACTGAACGCTGGCCTCGCCGCGCAGGATCGGGCGTGCACCTTGCGTCAGCCGCAATGCGCCGTGACGGTCGGGGTCGGGGCGCACCAGATCGCGGCCCATCATCTGGCGAAAGATCGCCTGCCACTGCGATTTCGAATAGGCCTTGCCCACCCCGAAGGTGGGCAATCGGTCATGGCCGCGCTGGCGGATCTTGTCGGTGGCATTGCCCATCACGATGTCGGTCAGATGCCCGGCGCCGAACCACTCATCGGTGCGCAGAATGGCCGACAGCGCCATCCGCA
Source organism: Rhodobacterales bacterium (assembly GCA_009992615.1). Taxonomy (GTDB): domain Bacteria; phylum Pseudomonadota; class Alphaproteobacteria; order Rhodobacterales; family Rhodobacteraceae; genus Oceaniglobus. Next base: position 9,469 of record JAACVA010000007.1, on the reverse strand, counting down.
CGGCTGTTGTGCCGTCAAACACGTCCGGTGCCTTGTCGCACAGGTCGCAGTTGCCGCAGGGGTCGCTTTCTTCGCCAAAATAGGCCAGTAAAAGCTGCCGCCGGCATCCCAGCGCCTCGGCCAGCCCCAGCAGCGCGTTCAATCGCCCATGATCGGCGCCCTTGCGGTCGGACGGGGCGAGGCCTTCGTCGATCTGGGTGCGGCGCAGGCGAATGTCGTCGGGGCCATACAACGTCAGTGTTTCGGCGGGTGCCCCGTCGCGCCCGGCGCGGCCGATCTCCTGATAATAACTTTCGATGCTCTTCGGCAGGTCGGCATGGGCGACCCAGCGGATGTCGGGCTTGTCCACCCCCATGCCAAAGGCAACCGTGGCGGTGACGATCAGCCCGTCCTCTTGCGAGAACCGCCGCTCGACGTCGCGCCGCTCGTCCGGGTCCATCGCACCGTGATAGTGACAGGCGCTGTGCCCCTCGGCGCGCAGGGCGGCGGCCAGATCGGCGGTCTTGGCGCGCGAGGCACAATAGACGATGCCCGATTGCCCGCGCCGGGCTCCCGCATAGGCGAGGATCTGACGGCGTGGCCCGTCCTTGGGGGCAAAGGCCAGATGGATGTTGGGCCGGTCGAATCCGCCCATGAACAGCCGTGGCGCCACTCCGTCGAACAGTCGCTGCACGATTTCCGCGCGGGTTTCTTCGTCCGCCGTGGCGGTGAACGCGGCCAGCGGCACATCCAGTGCCCGCCGCAACCCGCCGATGGCCAGATAATCGGGGCGAAAATCATGCCCCCACTGCGACACGCAATGCGCCTCGTCCACGGCGATCAGTCCGACGCCGATGCGGCGCAGCAACGCCGCCGTGCCGCCCAGCGCCAAACGCTCGGGCGCCATATACAGCAGCTTCATCTCGCCCGCCTGCAACGCCGCGAACACCGCGTCTGTTTCTTCTTCGGTATTGCCCGACGTCAGCGCCCCGGCGTTCACCCCCGCCTCGCGCAGCCCGCGCACCTGATCGCGCATCAGGGCAATCAGCGGCGAAATCACCACCGTCACGCCGTCACGGCACAGCGCCGGCAACTGGAAACACAACGATTTGCCCCCGCCCGTGGGCATGATCGCCAGGGTGTTCTCGCCGGCCGTCACAGCGTCCACAATCTCGGCCTGGCCGGGACGAAACGCCGGAAAGCCGAACACCGACGACAAAAGGGTCAAAGCCTGGGTCATTTACCGCACATGTTTTTGTTCAACTGCTCTGCAACAGGACATTCCCACATGAAGAATCGGTAGACAAGACGTGGCGCCAGGGCCGCACGCCTCCGGCGGGAGTATTTTTTCAAAGAAGAAGCCTACGTTGTTTCTTCTTTGTCCAAAAACTCCGGGGGTTTGGGGGCTGGCCCCCAATCGACGATTCAGTAAAACACCGCCGCGTTGTTCAGCAACACGATCCGCAATGCATAGATCCCGATCAGCACGACAAGCGGGGCAAGGTCGATACCGCCCATATCGGGCAGCACCCGCCGGATCGGTCCGTAAATCGGCTCCAACATGCGGTTCAGGCCGTACCAGATCTGCGCGACGATCGGCTGGCGCAGGTTGAGCACCTGAAAATTGATCAGCCACGACATGATGATATGGGCGATCATGATGAACCAGACCACATCGAGGATCAGCATCAGGATTTGAAAAATCGAGGTCATGGGCCACCTGCAGTTATGCGATTGACCGATACCTAGTGATCGCACGCTGCAAGGGCAAGCGGGCGACGCCACGTCGCGGGTTGACCTTTGCATCACCCGGTCAAACATTCCGCCTGAAGGAGCCCGCCCATGTATCCCGTGATCCGTCTCGCCAAGGAGCTGCTGATCCATCGCAACGCCCCGCGTCTGGGCCTGTTCGACAGCCATGTGTCGCAGCATATCTGTTGGCCTTGGGACATTGACGTTTGGATGGAGCTGAACAACGGCCGCACCCTGACGTTGTACGATTTCGGCCGCATGGTGCTGTTTCAGCGCACGGGTGTCATCGGCGTGATGCGGGCGCGGCGCTGGGCGGGCACTGTTGCGGGGTCTTCGGTGCGCTATCGGCGGCGGGTGCGGATGTTTCACCGGGTGGAAATGCGCACGCGCATCGTTGGATGGGACGCGCGTTTCCTTTACATTGAACAATCCATGTGGCGCGAGGGCGAATGCACGTCGCAGGCCCTGCTGCGCAATGCGGTCACCGGGGCCGGACAGGGCATGATCCCGATGGCTGAGGTGGCGCAGGCGATGGGTGTCGATCCCGTCAGCCCTGCCTTGCCCGCCTGGGTGCAGGCCTGGATCGCCGCCGAGGCGCAGCGCCCCTGGCCACCTGCCGCTTGACACGGCGCCGGTCACACAGCCATTGCACGGCGCGGGTATTCGGGGTTTGATCCGCGCTACGGCAAGGGGGGCCCATGGCCGAGATTTCCAATCGCAAGCGCATCTGGGGCTGGTTCTTTTTCGACTGGGCAAGCCAGCCGTACAACACCCTGCTGCTGACCTTCATTTTCGGCCCCTATATCAACGAGGTGCTGGGTGATGGCACCATCGCACAATCGGCCTGGGGCTTTGGCATTGGCGCAGCGGGTCTGGTAATTGCCCTGTTGGCGCCTTTCTTCGGCGCGCTGGCCGACACGTCGGGCAACCGGGTGCGGTGGATCTGGGGGTTTTCGGTGCTGTATGTCATCGGGTCTGCCGGGTTGTGGTATGCGGCGCCGGATGATTTCAACCTGCTGCTCACCATGGTGTGCTTTGCCATCGGCCTGATCGGGATGGAGCTTGCGACGATCTTCACCAATTCCATGTTGCCCGAACTGGGCAGCCGGGCCGAGATCGGCCGCATTTCCGGCAATGGCTGGGCTTTCGGCTATGTCGGGGGGCTGGTCAGCCTGGTTATCATGTTGGTGTTTTTCGCCGAAAGCGGTGCAACGGGCGAAACCTTTGTGGGTCTTGCCCCGCCTTTCGGGCTGGATCCCGGCGCGCGCGAAGGCACGCGGTTTGTCGGGCCGCTGACGGCTGTCTGGTATGCGGTGTTCATGATCCCGTTTTTTCTTTACGTCCGTGATCCGCGCGGCGTCAAGGCGCCGCCGGGGGCGGTGCGCCGCGCCCTGCGCGGTTTGATCGGGACAGTGCAAAGCCTGCCCGCACGACGCAGCTTCTTTGCCTATCTGGTGTCGTCCATGCTGTACCGCGATGCGCTGAACGGCATGTATGTGTTCGGCGGTATCTATGCCGCCGGCGTTCTGGGGTGGAGCGTGGTGGACACCGGTATTTTCGGCATCATCGCGATCATCGCCGGGGCAGTGTTCGCCTGGATCGGCGGCCATGCCGACAGCGCCTTTGGCCCCAAGCCGGTGATCGTGTCGTGCATCCTTGTGCTGACCCTGGCGGCGGTCGGAGTGGTGATGGTGTCGCCCACATCTTTGTTCGGGGTGGCGGTGGCACCGGGGTCGGGCGCGCCGGACATTGCGTTCATGGTGCTGGGCGCGGTGATCGGCGCGGCGGGCGGCGCGCTGCAATCGGCCAGCCGCACAATGTTGGTTCGCCAGGCCCGGCCCGAACGGATGACCGAGGCGTTCGGGCTGTACGCGCTTGCGGGCAAGGCCACGTCGTTCCTGGCGCCGCTGTTGATCGGCACCGTTACCTATGCCAGCGGGTCGCAACAGATCGGCGTGTCGCCGCTGATCGGGCTTTTCGTGTTGGGGCTTTTTCTGCTAGTCTGGGTAAAACCCGACGGAGATCGAGCCGTATGAAACCTCTCAAAGCCTTTGCCTGTCTGACGCTGTTGGCCGGGCTGGCCGCCTGCGGCGGGGCCGAACGGCCAGGTTCCGCCTTGCCCATGCCGATTTCCACCGCTGATATGGCCATGCGCAACGCCATCGCAAAGCAAATCTTCGGGGCCGAACAATTTGCCTCGCCACAATCGCCGGCGCCGCTGGGATCGTATGCCAAGGGTTGCCTTGCCGGGGCTGTGCAACTGGCCGAGACCGGCCCCAGCTGGCAGGCCATGCGCCTGAGCCGCAACCGCAACTGGGGCCATCCCGAAATGGTTGCCTATCTGCAACGGCTGTCGGGCCAGGCGGCGCAACTGCCCGGATGGAACGGTCTTTATGTGGGCGACATCAGTCAGCCGCGGGGCGGGCCGATGCTGACTGGCCACGCCAGCCACCAGATCGGGCTGGACGCCGACATCTGGCTGCTGCCCGCCACCCGTCTGAACCTGTCAGTGGCCGAGCGCGAGGCGATCTCGTCCAGCTCGATGCAGCGGGCAGGGGGGGCTTATGTAAACGACAAGTGGACGCGCCAGCATCATGACCTGGTCAAGGCGGCGGCAAGCGACCCGAATGTCGCGCGCATATTCATCTTTCCGGGCGCAAAGGTGCAGATGTGCAGGGATGAAACCGGCGATCGTGCCTGGCTGAACAAGGTGCGCCCCTGGTATGGCCACCATTACCATTTTCATGTGCGGCTGAAATGCCCGCGCGGCGCGGCGGGCTGTGTCGATCAGGATGCGCAACCGGCGGGGGATGGCTGTGCCGATGCCCAGGCTTGGGTGAACAATATCCTCAACCCACCGCCGCCTGACCCGAACGCACCGAAACCCCGGCCCAAGCGTGAATTGACGCTGGCCGATCTTCCGGGACAATGCCAATCCGTCGTTTCGCGCTGATCCTTGCGCTGATTGCGGTCGGGTGTGGCGGTGCGGTTCGGGCCCCCGGCGCCGAGTTGCTGTCGCGCTTTGTCTGGCGATCAGACGATCCGTTGCATGGCGGATTTTCCGGGCTGGTCCTTGCAGCGGATGGCATTGACTTTGTTGCGATTTCGGACCGGGGGCAGATCGCCGGCGGCCAGTTGCAACGCAGCGGTGATGCGATCACCGGTGTGACGCTGGCGCGGTTCGAGCGGCTGCGCGACCCGAATGGCCGCCCGGTGGGTAAAAAGGCGCAAGACGCCGAAGGTTTGGCGCGCGCACCCGACGGTAAATTGTTCGTGTCCTTTGAAGGACAGCACCGCGTTTGGTGCTACGGCGGATTTGGCACGGCGGCAGAGGCCCTGCCCCCCCACGAACGGTTTCGGGAGATGCCGGCCAATGCCGGGCTTGAGGCGTTGGCGATCGACAGCGCCGGGATGCTGTATACCTTGCCCGAACGTTCTGGCGCACCGACCCGGCCGTTTCCGCTGTATCGTTTTGACGGTGTGCGCTGGTCGATCCCCTGGCGTCTGCCGCGGCGGGGTCGCTACCTGGCCGTTGGGGCCGATTTTGGGCCGGATGGCAGGTTTTACCTGTTGGAGCGGGATTTCAATGGGCTGTTGGGCTTCTCCAGTCGGGTGCGCCGGTTCACGTTGGGCCCTGAAGGGGCGCTGACCGAAGAGACGCTGCTGACCACGCGCAATCTGCGTCATGGCAACCTTGAGGGGTTGTCGGTGTGGCGCGACGGGGCGGGTGAAATCCGGCTGACCATGGTGGCCGATGACAATTTCAGTTTTTTCCAGCAGACCGAGATCGTCGAATACCGCATCACGGAATAGCTTGTGCAGGCTGTGCGGCGGCGGTAACAGCGCGCGTCGCCCGGTGGCGGCCAAGTGTCCGAACCCCTTGTCAAAACGGAAGTCCTGATGAAACGTATCCTTCCCGGCATCATCGCCATGGCCGCCATCGTGCTGGCCAGCAATATCCTTGTGCAATTCCTTTGGGGCAACTGGCTGACCCTGGGTGCCTTCACCTATCCGCTGGCGTTTCTGGTGACCGACGTCATGAACCGTGTCTATGGGGCCGCCGTGGCGCGGCGTGTGGTGTTCGCCGGTTTTGTCACCGGCGTGATCTGTTCGCTGATCGGCACCCAGATCATCGGTGAATTCGGCCCTCTGGTGACCTGGCGAATCGCGGTCGGTTCGGGGCTGGCGTTCCTCACTGCGCAGCTTGTCGACATCGCCGTGTTCAACCGGCTGCGCGCCGGCGGCTGGTGGCGGGCGCCGCTGGCCTCGACCGTAGTCGGATCGGCGCTAGACACTGCCTTGTTTTTTAGCATCGCGTTTTCCGGTGCGTTGGGTTTCATCGAACCGGGCAACGATGTGTCCTGGGCGAACGAAATGGTGCCGCTTCTGGGCCTTGGGCCGGTGGCGCCGCTGTGGGTTTCGCTGGCCGTGGCGGATTGGAGTGTGAAGCTTGCCCTTGCCTTGATCGCTCTGGTGCCTTTCCGCATTATTGTCGGGCGGCTGGCCCCACGGGTGGCGTAAAAACAATTGACATGCACCAGATATGTGCCACTTTCAGATTATCGGCAATCATTGAAAGGAGGTGGTCTAGTGTCTAGAATGATCCAGGAGATCGAGGTCGGAACAGTCATGGGGGCCGTCGCCCGAGGGCAATCCTGAGGGCAGCACAACCGTGATTGGGTTTCCACTCTAACCGAACCCATCTCCGCAGCATTCGAAGGGCCACCGTCAACCGGTGGCCCTTTTCGCATCTGATAGGCAGTTGAAACTTGGCCGCTGTCCCGTTATCTGCCTGCAATGGCAAAGCCCAAGGACAACCCCAATTACAAGGTTATCGCCGAGAACCGGCGGGCACGGCATGACTATGCCATCGAGGATGATATCGAGGTGGGTATCGTGCTGATGGGGTCAGAGGTGAAAAGCCTGCGGGTGAACAGCGCCAACATCGCCGAAAGCTATGCCGAGGTGAAGGATGGCGAGTTGTGGCTGGTCAACAGCTATATCGCGCCGTACCTGCCCGCCAAAACCTGGGGGCACGAGGACCGGCGCCGCCGCAAGCTGTTGGCGCGCAACAAGGAACTGAGCCGGATGTGGAACGACACCCAGCGCAAGGGGATGACCCTGGTGCCGCTGGTGATGTATTTCAACCACAAGGGTTTTGTGAAGCTGAAGATCGGCATCGCCAAGGGCAAACAGAATCACGACAAGCGCGCCGATGCCGCCAAGGCCGACTGGCAGCGCCAGAAGGCCCGCCTGATGCGCCAGAACGGCTGAGTGTGATCCAGCGGAGGCGCTGACGCGCCGATCCATGTTTTGCCGGCGCTTGTGGCGGGCGGCCGTGCCTTAATTCCTGGCGCGCGTGCTGATTGCGGTCTGCGCCTTCGGCGAGAGTATTTTCAGCAAGAAGAAGCGGGGCCCGCGGCCTCGGATGGCGGGCGGGGCCTCTTGTCTTGTGGTGGCTGGGCAGCTAGTCAGGGCAAGGTTTTCCATGAGGTGATCTGCATGGCCTATGACGACCCCACGACGCTGGTGTCCACCGAATGGCTGGGCCGGCATCTGAAGGATCCCGATTTGCGGATCCTCGATGCCAGTTGGTATCTGCCGGAGATGGGCCGTGACGGGAAGGTTGAATATGACACCGCCCATATCCCCGGTGCGCGGTTTGTCAGCGCCGAGGATGTCAGCGATGCCAGCGCCGGTCTGCCGAATACCGTGCCGCCAGTGGAAAAGTTTGTCAGCCGGATGCGCCGGATGGGCGTGGGCGACGGGCATCAGGTGGTGATCTATGACGGGGCGGGGTTGTTTTCGGCCGCACGGCTGTGGTGGCTGTTCCGCCTGATGGGCAAGACCGATGTGGCGGTTCTGGACGGTGGGTTCGCCAAGTGGCAGACCGAGCAGCGCCCGGTCGAGGATCTGTCGCCGGTGCTGCGTGACCGCCACATCACGGTGACGCGGCAGAACCATCTGTTGCGCGATGTGACCGAGGTGGCGGCGGCCAGCAAGCTGGGCGAACATCAGATCGTCGATGCCCGTGCCGCCGAACGTTTTGCCGGGGTGGCGCCCGAGCCGCGGCCGGGATTGCGGGCGGGGCATATCCCGGGGTCGCGCAACCTGCCTTACAAGATGCTGCTGAACGCCGATGGCACGATGAAGGCACCGGATGCCCTGCGCGCCGCTTTCGCGGCGGCGGGGGTGGATCTGGCGCGGCCGATCATCACGACCTGCGGGTCTGGGGTGACAGCGGCGATTCTGTCCTTGGCGCTTGAGCTGCTGGGTCACCGCGATCACGGGCTTTACGACGGCTCATGGGCCGAATGGGGCATGTACAACGACCTTAAGGTCGCCACCGGAGAGAATTGATGCTTGAGATGTTGAAGGCGCAGCCCGCCGATAAAATTCTGGCTCTGATGCAGGCCTTCCGCGATGATCCGCGCACCGACAAGATCGACCTGGGGGTAGGCGTTTACAAGAATGCCGAGGGCCACACGCCGGTGATGCGCGCCGTCAAGGCCGCCGAGCGGCGGCTGGTCGAAACGCAGGACACCAAGGCCTATACAGGGCTGCTGGGTGATCCGGCTTACAGCGATGCCATGCGCGAGATGATTCTGGGCGATGCGGTGGCGGCCGACCGGGTGTCCTGTGCCGCGACGCCCGGTGGCACCGGGGCGATCCGGCAGGCGCTGGAGCTGATAAAGATGGCCGCGCCCGAGGCGACGGTGTGGTTGTCGGCGCCGACCTGGCCGAACCATCCGTCGATCATCAAATACCTCGGCATGAAGATGGCCGAGTACCGGTATTTCGATGATGCCACGCGGGATGTGGATTTTGCGGGGATGATGGCCGATCTGGATCGGATTGCAGAGGGCGACGTGGTGCTGTTGCACGGGTGTTGCCACAACCCCACGGGTGCCAACCTGACACTGGAGCACTGGCAGGTGGTGTCGGATCACCTGAACGCCAAGGGGGCGATCCCGTTTATCGACATTGCCTATCAGGGGTTCGGGGACGGGTTGGATGCCGATGCGGCGGGCACCCGGCTGATGGCGCGCAATGCGTCGCAGATGTTGATCGCGGCGAGTTGCTCGAAGAACTTCGGCATTTACCGCGAACGCACCGGCCTGGTCATGGCGATTGCCGACAACGCCGCGATGAAGCCGGTGACACAGGGCACGCTGGCCTATCTGAATCGCCAGAACTATAGCTTTCCGCCTGACCATGGGGCGCGGGTTGTGACGATGATTCTGAACGATCCGGAATTGCGCGCCGACTGGATGGCCGAACTTGAGGAGGTGCGGCTGGGCATGTTGTCCCTGCGCAAACATTTGGCTGAAGAGTTGCGGCAACGGTCGAACTCGGACAGGTTCGATTTTATCGCCGATCATCGCGGCATGTTTTCGCGGCTTGGCGCGACACCGGAACAGGTGGAAAAGATGCGCGCCGACGATGGCATCTACATGATCGGTGACAGCCGGATCAACATTGCCGGCTTGAACGCCAGGACGATCCCGGTTCTGGCGCAGGCGATCATCGACGCCGGGGTTTAACTCCAGGGGCGGGGTGTTTCGGCATATCCGATGTACAGCGGATGTTTCGGATGCCCCGCCTTGGACAGGCCCAGGTGGAACAGCGGCCGGTCGGTGGCGCGCAACAGCGTTTCCACCTGTGCCCCCCGGTTCAGGAACGCGCCGTGGGTGCCCCAGGCGCACAGCACGGCATCGGCCCACAGCGCGGCCTCGCG
>JAACVA010000109.1 GCA_009992615.1 Rhodobacterales bacterium | reverse complement strand
GGGTGTACAGATCGTCCAGCGTGCGGCGGCCGGTGTCGGGCACGCGCAGTTTGTACTGTGCCGTGGCCGGACGGCCCGACAGCACCACCACCTCATCCGCCAGAAAAATCGATTCACGCAGATCATGCGTGATGAGAACCGAGGTGAACGGTTCTTCGGCGCGCAGGGCGTGCATGGTTTGCCAAAGATCCTCGCGGGTGAAGGCATCCAGCGCGCCGAACGGTTCATCAAGAATCAGAACCTCGGGGCGGTGCACGATGGCGCGACACAGCGATGCGCGCTGGCGCATTCCACCGGACAATTCGCTGGGGCGCTTGGTTTCAAACCCCTCCAGCCCCACCAGCGCCAGCAGGTCACGCGCGCGGTCTTGCTTTTGGGTTTTGGACAGCTTGTTGGGCACGATTTCGAGGGGCAGGATCACGTTGTCAAGGATCGTCCGCCATTCCAGCAGAACCGGGTTCTGAAACGCCATGCCCACGGTGGACCGGGGCGATTTCACCCGCGTCCCGTGCAGCCACACCTCGCCCTTGTCGGGCCGCATCAACCCGGCGATCAACCGCGTCAGCGTGGATTTGCCACAGCCTGACGGCCCGACGACGGCGGTGAAACTGCCCTCGGGCACCGAAATGTTCAGGTCATTCAGAACCGGCAGAGGCCCGCTGTCCGTCTTGTAGGCGTGGGTCACGCCGCGAATGTCGATGAGATCGCTCATTCAGATCGCCGCGCGGACGAAGGGCGCCAGACCGCCGCCCGCGCAGAACCTCACTTCAGCATCAGGCTGCCGTCGGTCGGCAGATAGGCGTCGGTGAAATACAGCGCCGCGTCGGGCGTGGTGGTGAAGGACGAGTTTTCGACCAACTGTTGCAAAGCCCTGACCATCCGCGCGCCGTCAATGCCGCCCAGACCATTGGCGCGGGTGTAATCGGTGACCACATTGGCATCGATGGCCAGTTGCAGACGGCGGGTTTCCAGCGCCAGATCGGCGGCCGGGTTGCGCGAGATCATCATCTGCACCGCGCCTTCCGGGTCTGCAATGGCAGCGTTCCAGCCTTTTGCGACGGCCCGGAAAAACCCGGTGATCTGTTCGGGGTTTGCGGCGGCATAGTCGGTGTTGACGATGATCGCGTTGCCGTACAGCTCAAGACCGTAGTCGGCCATCAGGATGGTGGAAATGTCGTCTTCGGGCACGCCGAGGCGCACCAGATTCAGGAAGGACGAAAAGGAAAACCCGGTGACAGCCGCGACCTTGCCTTCGGCCAGCATCGGTTCGCGGGTGGGAAAGCCGACAGGCTCAACCGTGATCTTTGCCATGTCCAGATTGTTGGCGCTGGCAAATGCGGGGAACTGCGCCCAGGCGCCATCGGGCGGCGGGGCGCCCAGTACGCGGCCTTCCAGATCCTTGGGCGTCTCGACACCCAGGGACTTGCGACCGATCACGGCAAAGGGCGGCTTGTCGTAAATCATCATCGCCGCGATCACCGGCGCGCCGGGGTTCTGGTCAAGGAACTGTACCAGGCTGTTGATGTCGGCAAATCCCACCGGAAAGGCACCGGTGGCCACCTTTGGAATGGCATCAAGAGAGCCTTGGCCCGCTGAAATTTCTACCGACAGCCCCTCGTCCGCGAAATAGCCATTGTCGATGGCCACAAAATAGGGCGCGGCGGGGCCTTCGAATTTCCAGTCCAGCGCGAACGGCAATGCGGTTTGGGCCGAGGCCAGGGATGCCGAAGCCAGCATCGCGGCGGTGGCAAGAAATTTCACAATCATGCGGCAAGTCTCCATCAGGTTCGGCATTTCGTCGCACGATGCCATGCGCTGCGAAAGCGGATCTGCCGCGCTTGGGCGGCAGAGTCACAGGATGCGATGAAAAACCCGGCAGGTCATCAAGTTTCGATCAATAACCACGCACAAAATATGCACCGCACTGATCAGCGGCGCACATCGGCATTCTCATCCTCGTCGTCGTCATCGTCGTCATTGGCGTCGGGCAGGTTGAAAAAGCTGTCGGCGTCCGACACATCGCGCGAATCGGGTTTTTCATCTTCATCGGTGTTCGACAGTGAAAATGTTTCCAGACCTGCAATCGCACTGGGCAGCCGCGGCTCCGGGTCCATCCCAAGGCTTTGTTCGGTGCTGACCAGTTTGCGCCGCTCGTCGTCGGTCATCACGGCACCGTCCTTGGCGCGCTTGGCCGCTTCCTTTTGCACCGCAAAATCCAGCTCGGACTGTTTGCACAGGCCCAGCGCCACGGGGTCGATCGGCTGGATATTGTTGATGTTCCAGTGTGTGCGCTCGCGAATCGCCTGGATCGTCGGCTTGGTTGTGCCCACCAGCTTGGAAATCGCGCCGTCGCTCAACTCGGGATGAAACTTGACCAGCCACAGGATCGAGGCGGGGCGGTCCTGCCGTTTCGACAGGGGGGTATAGCGCGGGCCGCGGCGTTTCTCTTCGCCCACGGCGGCGGCATAGAATTTAAGCTTCATCTTGTGCAGCGGGTTTTTCTCGCCCTTGTCGATTTCGGATTGGTCCAACTGGTTGTTGGCCACCGGATCAAACCCCTTGACGCCCGCCGCCACGTCGCCGTCGGCAATGCCCTGCACCTCAAGTTCGTGCAGACCACAGAATTCAGCGATCTGGCGAAAGCTGAGCGTGGTGTTGTCCACCAGCCAGACGGCAGTGGCCTTGGCCATAATCGGTTTTTGCATCACAGTCTCCTTTGGCGACGGCCGGACACGTCTCTTGGTCCGGGGAAAACGGCTGGTCCGGCTGGACCCTTACCTCGTTTTCAGGGAATTAGCATGGTGTATAGTCGCCCGTGCCCCAGAGGAAAAGAGAAAATGCGCCTGTTGATGCTTCTGCTGGTGTTGCCCAGCCTGTTGCGCGCCGAAGGCGAGCGTGCTGGCAACTTTGAGTATTACGTCATGGCGCTGTCCTGGTCGCCCAATTGGTGCGCAACCCAAGGTGTCGGGCGGGACTCGCCACAATGCGCCACCGATGCCGGTTTCGGCTGGGTGCTGCACGGGCTTTGGCCGCAATATGACACGGGCTGGCCCAGCTATTGCCACACGCCGCAGCGCGACCCGTCGCGCGCCCAAACCAGCGCCATGGCCGACATCATGGGCGATGCCGGTGCGGCCTGGTATCAGTGGAAAAAACACGGCCGCTGCGCCGGGCTGACCGCGCAAGATTACTTTGCCACCGCACGCCGCGCCTTTGACAGCATCACCCGCCCACCGGTGTTTCAAAAACTTGACCGCACGGTGAAATTGCCCGCCATCGTGGTGGAACAGGCGTTCTTGCAGGACAACCCCGCTCTTACCCCCGACATGATCACCGTCACCTGCGCCGAGGGCCGGATACAAGAGGCGCGGATCTGCCTGTCAAAATCACTTGCGCCAAGGCCCTGTGGCCGCGATGTGATGCGCGATTGCCGGATGACCGACGCCTTGCTCGCGCCGGTTCGTTGAACCCTGGCGCCTCAGGTGCGGCGGAACGCGCCGGCGATCGGCAGCAGGACAAAGGTGACCA
>JAACVA010000108.1 GCA_009992615.1 Rhodobacterales bacterium | reverse complement strand
TATGGGCGCCATCGACATCGGCGTCGGTCATGATGATGATCTTGTCATAGCGCAGATCATCAAGCCGGAACTTGGCCCCCATGGATACGCCAAGCGCCTGGCACAGATCGGAAATTTCGGCATTGCTGCCCAGTTTCGACGATGCGGCGCCCAGCACGTTCAGGATCTTGCCGCGCAGCGGCAGCAGCGCCTGGGTTTTCCGTTCGCGCGCCATCTTGGCCGACCCGCCCGCCGAATCGCCCTCGACGATGAACAACTCGGTGTTGTCCTTTGCCGTGGCCGAACAATCGACCAACTTGCCGGGCAGACGCAGTTTTTTCGTGGCTGTCTTGCGCGCGGTTTCCTTTTCCATGCGGCGGCGCAGCCGTTCCTCGGCGCGCAGCACCAGAAAATCGAGGATCGCACCAGCCGATTTCGTATCAGCCGCCAGCCAGTTGTCGAAATGATCGCGCACCGCGTTTTCGACCATGCGTTGTGCGTCCACTGTGGCCAGCCTGTCTTTGGTCTGGCCGACGAATTCGGGGTCGCGGATGAAACACGACACCAGGGCGCCCGCCCCGGTGACCAGATCGTCGCGGGTGATCGTGGCGGCCTTGCGGTTGTTCACCAATTCGCCATAGCCCTTGATGCCCTTCAGGATCGCCGCCCAGAACCCCGCCTCGTGGGTGCCGCCTTCGGGCGTGGGCACGGTGTTGCAGTACGACTGAATGAACCCGTCGCGCGCAGGGGTCCAGTTGATTGCCCATTCCACCTTGCCGGGCACGTTGAATTTCTCGAACGAGACCGATCCGGCGAACGGCGCCTGGGCATAGGTGGTGGCGGTGCCCATGACCTCGGCCAGATAGTCGGCCAGACCGCCGGGAAAGTGGAACTTGGCCTCCAGCGGCGTTTCGCCATCGTTGATCGCGGTTTTCCAGCGGATTTCAACGCCCGAAAACAGGTACGCCTTCGAGCGCGCCATCTTGAACAACCGCCCGGGTTTCAGCGTCAGACTGCCGAAGATGTCGGGATCGGGATGAAACGTCACCGCCGTGCCGCGCCGGTTGGGGGCGGCACCGATTTTGGTCAGCTTGCCCTGGGGCACGCCGCGGGAAAACTCCATCGCGTACAATTCGCGGTTGCGCGCCACCTCGACGCGCAGATGGTCCGACAGGGCATTCACCACCGACGATCCCACACCGTGCAACCCGCCCGAGGTTTGATAACTGTCGCCGGAAAACTTGCCGCCCGCGTTGAGGGTGCAAAAGATGATTTCCAGCGCTGATTTATCGGGGCTTTTCGGGTGCGGGTCGATCGGGATGCCACGGCCATTGTCACGCACCGACACCTGGCCGTTGGCGTGCAGTTCCACCTCGATCCAGGTAGCGTGGCCCGCCACCGCCTCGTCCATCGAATTGTCGATGATTTCGGCCACCATGTGGTGCAGTGCGCGGTCATCCTTGCCGCCGATATACATGCCGGGGCGCAGGCGGACATGCTCCATGTCCTCCAGCACCTCGATGGAAGAGGCGTTATAGGTGCTGTGATCCGGGGTGCCGGACAAAAGATCATCGGTCATGGGGCTGCTCGCGCTTCTTGCTGTTGCCTGCTGCATACACCGTTGACGGGGGCCGGGGAAAGGGCAACGTCAGACCGGCGAACCGGGCCAAGCGTCGGGCCGATGTGATTGTTTTTTGGAAAAAACCCGGTTTGGCCAAGATGCTGCCGCGATCTGCCGTTAGGGTAATCGGAAAAGACATGGCGGCATGAGGACAGACCGATGACCCAAGGCACATTTTACGATCTCGCACGGGCCCGGCGCATGTTGGCGTTGCAGGCTTTGGCACAGCGTGAAACCGGCATGGGTCTGTTGGCCGGGCGCAGCCGACCGGCGCGGCTGACCCGGGCAGCGGCAAACCGCCTGATGCGGCACCGCCCGTGACCGGCCTTTGATCAGAGGACACAATGACGATCTCGATTGTACAGAAAGGCGGCCTCTGGGTTTTTTGCACCTGAGATACCCAAATCGCCTGCCATTCCCCGGTGTGACCGCAGAGGCGCGGCGGCGGCTGAGGCAGGTGCTTGGGCGCTGATCGGCCCCTGGTCTTTGCGTGCTAGGGCAGAATTTTCGGCTTTCGCGCCAAAGCACGAAGTTTCGGTTCCGTGTTCCCTGCGATCACGTTACAACATTCGGCATGAAGATATGCCTCGCCCTTGCCGTCCTTATGTTTGCAACGACACCCGCCCTGTCGCATCCGCACCTGTTTCTCGACACCGGGTTGAACCCGGTCTTCGATGAAACCGGCGCGTTGGTCGGGGTTCGGGTGATTTGGGTGTATGACGATTTCTATTCGCTGGTTCTGGTCGAGGACAACGGCCTTGATCGGGATGGCGACGGTCGGCTGACCGAGGCAGAGGCGGCGCAACTGGCCGGGTTCGACCAGCGCCCCGAAGAAGGGTTCACCGGCACTACGGCGATTTACCTTGGCGACACGCCGCTTGCCTTGTCGGCCCCGGCCATGCCGCGCATTGCGCTTGAGGCCGGGCGGATCATTTCCACCCACCTGCGGTTGCTGGAAACACCCCTTGTCATGGGCGAAACCCCGGTGCACCTGCGCACCTTCGATCCCACTTATTACGCGTCCTTTGATCTGAGCCTGACACCGCGCATCGAAGGTGGCGGCACCTGTGATCTGGCGGTGATCCCGCCCGACACTGACGCCGCCACGCAGATGCTGGAAAACCTGCTGGGCCGCCCCGCCGCCAGCTTTTCCGAAAGCGAGGATTTTCCCGAAGTGGGCGAAACCTTTGCCGATACGCTGCGGTTGAGCTGCGCTGCCGGCTGAGACGCTTGCCGCCGGACGCCCGCGCGGTTATCGCTGCGGCGATGTTGAATCTGGCCCCTCCCTTGTCTCATGTTGCCCATGCCCGTGGTCTGATGACCCTGGGCCTGCCGCTGATCGCCAGCCATGTGGCCCAGTTTGCCATCTCGCTGACCGATGCGATCATGTTGGGCCGTTACAGCGTGAACGCCCTCGCGGCGCAGGTGCTGGGCGGGTCGCTGTGGTTCGTGCTGTTCCTGTTCGGCTCGGGCTTTGCCTTTGCGGTGATGCCGATGGTGGCCCAGGCGCAGGCCCGTGGCGAGGGCGCACAGGTGCGCCGGGTCACGCGCATGGGGCTTTGGGTGTCGATGATGTTCGCCGCGCTTGCAGTGCCGCTGCTGCTGGCCGCGCCCTGGTGGCTGGCGGCGATGGGACAAGATCCGCAGGTGGCCGGGCTGAGTGCCGGTTACCTGTCGATCGTCGCTTGGGGGCTGTTTCCGGCGCTGGGCGTGATGGTGCTGAAAAGCTATCTTGCGGCGCTTGAACGCACACGGGTCGTGCTGTGGGTGACGTTGGGTGCCGTCGGGGTGAACATCCTGTTGAATTACGCGCTGATCTTTGGCAATTGGGGCGCACCCGAGCTGGGGGTAAACGGGGCGGCCTGGGCCTCGCTGGGCGTGCATTTGTTTTCGCTGCTGGGGCTGGCGGGCTATGCGCGCTGGGCGACGCCCGAGC
>JAACVA010000107.1 GCA_009992615.1 Rhodobacterales bacterium | reverse complement strand
CGCAGTATCGCGCACCTGGCGCTCAAGGGCACGTTCGACACCGGTTGGGTGCGCCGCACCGTCGGGTATCAGCCGCCGGTCGCCTATGACGATGCGTGCACCGAAGTTGTGCCCGACGTCGCCGAACGCTTTGAGGCGAACGACGACCCGACCCAGTTCACCTTTCATCCGCGCAAGTGGCACAAATGGTCGAAAGGTGAACCCTTTACCGCTGAGGATCTGGTGTTCGCGCTTAACCTGATGAAAAGCCCTGCCTATGGCCGAGACATATTCCAGGCGCATCGGCATATCGCTGGCGGTTGAATTGATGGCGGTGGTGGTGATGTGGGCAGTGTCCATTTCCATCGGCATCTATTCCGCCGTGAACCAATCTTCGGCAGGTTACTATGTGGCGACGATCCTGGGTTTTCCGGGCCTTGCGATGCCGAATTTCCTGTTCGCGCTGGCGCTGATGTATGTCTGTTACAACTGGTTCGGCGTCCCCATCACCGGGCTGTTCTCGGCCGAATACATGACCGCCTGCTGGTCCGTGGCCTGTTTCCTGGATCTTGCATCCTATGTCTGGGCACCGATTCGGCGAGGCTCGACTGGTCCGGATTGGCCAGAAATGCCGCCTGGGCGCTGTGTAGACGCGCTTTCAGGCGGCAACATCCCGTAATCGTGCAATCGCTGCCCGTCGCGGTGAAACACCCGACGAGCGGTTGTCCGTCTTCCAATAATCGAATGACCGCCCCGATTGTCACGTCACTCGGGTCATGGGCCAGCATCGCCCCACCCCCACCGCCACGTCGCGTGGCAACAATCGCGCCCTGCGCCAGCCGCGGCATGATCTTGGTCAGGTGATTGCGCGACAGGCCAAATTCCCCGGCCAGTTCGGCGGTGGAAAAGGCGCGGTCGGGCGCGCTGGCCATCCGCATCAGCATGCGCAGGCCGTAGTCGGTGAAAGACGTCAGACACATCGTTGCAGTGGCTCCCATATAATAGGTATTTACAATACTTATTAGCAGGCCTAGTCATTTGCGCAACGCTGAACAATCGGACCTCGCCATGCACCATGATGCCCACGCGCAACCGATCCGGTCCGCTCGGCCTGCGATGACCGCTGCCCTGATGGCGGAAACCGGGCTGGATGAGGCGATGCTGGCCACGCTGGTCCACCGGTTCTACGATAAGGTCCGCCTCGACCCGGTGCTGGGCCCGATCTTTGCCGCACGCATCACCGACTGGGAACCGCACCTTGTGCGGATGGTTGAATTCTGGGGCTCGGTGGCACTGATGACGGGCTGCTATCATGGCTCTCCGGTGGTCAAACACGCAGACCTGCCAGTGACATGGGCGCATTTCGAGCGCTGGCTGGTGCTGTTTCGTGAAACCGCGGGTCAGGTCTGTCCGCCCACCGGTGCCGTCCATGTCATCGCCCGCGCCGAGCGCATCGCCCGATCGCTGAACTTTGCCATCGAAGATGCCGCGCGCGACCGCGTTGGCGGTATCCCCGACCTTTGACACCTCGATTGGAGACCGAGACGCCCCCGAACGGCGGTCCCGCCGCCTGAACGATCCCTCGCCACCCCGGAAAGGAATATGTGATGTCCGATCTCTCGCCACCCAAGGCGACCCGGGCGGATGCGGGCAAGCGCCACACGCGCGCCCCCGGCCCGGACGACGCCTGTCATGCCTTCAGCAAAGCCGTCTTTGCGCCCGGTGCGCCTGACGCACGCACCAAACGATTGACTGCGGTCGTAGTGGCACATGTCATGCATGGGCCGTGGTGCGTCGAGGGCCATGTCAAGGCCACCCACCGTGAAGGGGCAACTGGCAAGGCGATCCGGCTGACCGCCGAAATGCAGGCGCAAGCGGTCTTCGCCCACGCGATCAAGGCGTTGGAGCTGATCGGTGACAACCCTTCGGACGCGACATCGTGACGCGTGCGGTCGAGGCTGCCATCCACCTGTGCCGCGCCAATGACATCCGGGCAGGAACGGCCCCTGTGGGGGCCCGGCTTCTGATTGACTGGCTCTGGCCGCGTGGCATCGCCAAGGACGATCTGCCCATCGACACTGGGCCGGAGAACGTGACGATGCGCCTTTCCTTGCGCAAGTGGTTCGGTTTTGGCCATGTCAGACGGGTCGATTTCGGCAGCCGCTACCTTCATGAATTGCGGGCCGTCCCCGAGGCTGAAGATGTCGGTCTGGATTGGTGCCGCAAGGGGGCGATGACACTCATCTATGCGGCAATACACACCCAGCATATCCACGCGCTGGTGCTGCGCAACCATTTCGCCGCAAGGCTTGCCGTGGACCCATCGCAGTGACCCGAATGAGGAGGCGTGCGCGGGCTCCGTGGATCGAAACACCTTGTCCGGTTTCGATGCACCCTTGTCATGCTGGCCCGTTTGACCGGGCGCCAACCCAGAGTAAACAATGACACAAGATGACACCCGCCTGCGCGGCTATGCCTCACCACCCTGCCTCGCACAGGAAACAGACCCAACCTGCCTGCACCCGATGGCGGTGGATCCAGAGCAGACCGTCGACGTGGCGCGTTGGCGTAAAGCCGCGCGCGCGCGGCTGCTGGGCGAACGCGTGGCGTTGCCGGTGGCGGAACGCCAGCAAGCGGCAGAGACGATTGCGGTGCATCTCGACGCTCTGTTGCACGCGCGATTTCCGATCATCGAAGGGCTGACAATTTCCGCCTGGTGGCCGATCAAGGCAGAACTGAACCTTCGGCACTGGTTGGAGAGTTTGCTGGCGCGCGGCGCGCGTGTCGCGCTGCCGGTTGTCGTGACGCCCGCAGCCCCCCTCGTGTTCCGCATCTGGACGCCCGAATGCAGGATGGTGCAGGGCTTCTGGAAGATTCCAGTCCCTTCTGACGGGCCAGAGGTGGTGCCCGACGTAACGCTCGCCCCCGTGGTGGGATGGGACGGGGCGAACTATCGGCTGGGCTATGGCGGGGGGTACTTCGACCGCACGCTGGCAGCCCTTGCGCCGCGTCCGCTGACCATTGGTGTCGGGCTTTGCGCGGCGCGCGTCCCCACGATCTTTCCCCAGCCGCATGACATCGCCATGGATGTGATCGTGACCGAGGTTGTTGGGCAGAGGATCACATCGTGACCACCTCCTCTGAACAGATCCGCGCCTGGAAAGGCCCCGCTATTCTGAGCTACGGGTTCCGGCCGTTCTTCCTGATGGCTGCGATATGGGCGGCGGCGGCAATGGGCATCTGGGTTGTGATGTTGACAGGGCAGGATTTCCTGCCGACTGCATTCGCCCCGGTCTCTTGGCATTCGCACGAATTGCTGTTCGGCTATCTTTCTGCCATCATTGCGGGATTTCTGCTGACGGCGGTGCCGAACTGGACCGGGGGCCTGCCTCTGGTGGGTTGGCCGCTGGCGGGGTTGGCAGCACTTTGGGTTGTGGGGCGCGTGGCCATCGCGACATCCTCCCATCTGCCAACGATCTTGGCAGCGCTGGGCGATCTTGCCTTTCCGGTGGCGCTGACCGGGTTTCTGGCGCGGGAAATTTTCGTGGGGCGCAATTGG
>JAACVA010000185.1 GCA_009992615.1 Rhodobacterales bacterium | reverse complement strand
ATCGCCCCTTCATCGTCCGAACACCGGATAGCCCGCCGCGTCCAACAACGCCACGGTTTCGGCCACCGGCAGTCCGACAACCCCGGTGAACGACCCCTGAATCCATGGAACGAACGCCCCGGCCGGCCCCTGGATGCCGTATCCGCCTGCCTTGCCCTGCCAGTCGTTGGTCGCGAGATATCCGTTCACCTCGACGTCTGACAATCGTTTCATACGCACATCCGTAACGACAGCGCGCTGCCACAGCCGGTCAGCCCGGCGCACAACAACTGCGGTGATCACCTTGTGGCGTCGCCCCGACAATTTGAACAGAAATTCCGCCGCCTCGCCCGCATCGGACGGTTTGCCCAGAATGCGGCGCCCCAAAGCCACGGTGGTGTCGGCGGTCACCAACACCTCATCCTCATCCAAAGACACGGCAAATGCCTTTTCCCGCGCCATGCGAATGCAATATGGGCGCGGCAATTCTCCCTTTTCGGGTGTTTCATCAATGTCGGGCGCGCGGATCTCATCGGGCGTCAGACCAAGCTGCGTCAACAGCTCGCGCCGACGTGGCGAGCCTGAGCCAAGAATCAGACGCACAGCTTACTTGAAACGATAATTGATCCGCCCCTTGGTCAGATCATAGGGGGTCATTTCGACCTGCACCTTGTCGCCTGCCAGAACGCGGATGCGGTTCTTGCGCATCTTGCCTGCCGTATGCGCGATGATCTCATGGCCGTTTTCCAGCTCGACCCTGAATGTCGCGTTCGGCAGAAGTTCCTTCACGACGCCGGGGAATTCGAGCAGTTCTTCCTTGGCCATGTTCACTCCATAGTGGTGGTGTTCGCCTAATATGCGAATCTGACCCTAGATGCGCCCATTGCACAGGGTTTTCAAGTGAGAACGCGACGCTGCGGCGCGCGATCACCCGCAAATCCAAATTGTCACACCGCGTTTTTTACGACGCAGCAGCCGCATCAGCATCGGCGCCTCGCCCCGGTGCCATGCGCCCCGAATACAGAAAACCCGGAATCATACGGCAAGGCCGCCCATTTTATCCTTGGTAACGAGTGAACCCTATTGGAGTAAGCCCATGCGAGATGTTTTTTCAACCCTGCTGATGACCACCGCACTTTCGGTGCCGTTTGCGACCGCCGTATCGGCACAGGACCGCAATTCTTACACAGCCCATGATCGGCTGATCGAGGTTCTTCATCACGATCTTCCGCAAGAAATCCGCACCCAAGAGGCCCGGATCATGACCATTGCGAAAGCGGGCGAAGGCGAAATATGCCGCGTCGAACTGGAACGTGTGCAACAGACCGCCGGGATGGATGCCGTCGAACGTGACACCGAAACCGCCAAAACCCAGCTGATCCTTCAGGATAAGGTGACCGTCGAAGGCACGGTGTTTCTGGAACAGACGCCGCCCACCGTCGATGTGACCAGCGGCAAGACCCAGGTCGAGATTCAGCCAGGGCGCCCCACCGTCGACATCGCCGAACAGGCCGGTCAGATCATCGTGCGCCAGGCCCCGGCGAATATCACCGTGGACATGCCGCAGCCGACGATCCGGATCGAGCAGTCAGCGCCGGAAATCATCAGAATTGCGCGTGAAGGTTACACACCCGTAAACTTCGAACAGTTCGATTATTCGGCCTTGAAAGGCGCCACCGTCTTTGGCAACGAGGACGAAACCGTTGGCAACATCAGTGACATGTTTGTGGGGAGCAGTGGTTCGATCGACGCCGTGATCGTAGGCATCGGCGGTTTCCTCGGGATCGGCGAACGTATGGTGGAGACTCCCTTTGATCGTCTGTCAATCCTGCAAGGCCAGACCGCCACTGACCTGCGCGTTTATGTGAACGCCACGCGGGACCAGCTGAACAATCTGCCTGCTTACGACGGCTGATCGCCCCCTCAACACCGACCAGCGGCCGCCTCAACCCGGGCCGCCGTTTTCATGTCGCGGCTTCGGTGGGCGAACCAAACCGCGCCCGGATACGCCCAAGAATCTGGTCACGCGCCTGGCGATAGCTTTGCAATTGCGCCTCGCGCGTGTGACCCAAACCGGTGGGATCGAGAATCGGCCAATATTCAACGTCAAGGTGATATAGCCGTGTCAGATCCAACGCCCGACGTTGCGAGGCGGGCGACAGCGCCACGATCAGATCGAACCCCGAAAGATCATCGCCCCATTCCTGCATCTCGTCGAACGACCGCACGCGGTGCCGTTCCAGCTCAACCCCCAGTTCGCGGCAGACGGCCACCGAGAAACCGTCAATCTCCATCTCGCCTTTCACCCCGGCGGATTGGACATAACAGGCTGTGCCGTAATACTTTTTCATCAAACCTTCGGCCATTGGCGAACGAACGGCATTGTGATCACAGCAAAACAGCACAGATTGGGGCAGGCCCGCCACCTCAGCCGCCGAAGTGCAGCACGCAAATCAGCGTGAACAGCCGGCGGGCGGTGTCGATATCGACCTCGGCCTTGCCGTCCAGCCGTTCCTGCAACACCCGTGCACCTTCCATGTGGATGCCACGCCGGGCCATGTCGATCGTTTCGATCTGGCTGGGGGGCAGCTTTTTCACAGCGTCGAAATAACTTTCGCAGATCTGGAAATAGTCTTTCACCACTTGCCGGAACGGCCCGAGCGACAGATGAAATTCGGCCACCTTGGCCCCTTCCGGCGTGGTGATGTCAAACACCAGCCGCCGTTCCCGGATCGCCAACAGCAGATGCAGGGGGCCGTCATGGCCCGCGATGCCAAAGGAATTGTCCTCGGTCAGATCAAAGATCGCCACCCGACGTTCCTGTTCGATCTCGGGCGTGGGGGCGGGCAGCCCCGAGTCGTCAATGGTGACATTGACCAGCCGGCTCATCTGTTCAGCCGGTCAAGGCGGGCGCGCACGGACAGGCCGTGGGCCTGGAGACTTTCCGATGTTGCCAGCCGTTCTGCTGCGGGGCCGATGGCTTCGAGTGCGCCGGGGGTCATGCGCGCCATCGTCGTGCGTTTCAGGAAATCCAGCACCGACAGGCCCGACGAGAACCGTGCAGAACGGGCGGTGGGCAGAACGTGGTTCGGCCCGCCGATGTAATCGCCAATGGCCTCGGGCGTCCACTTGCCCAGGAAGATCGCCCCCGCATGATTGATGTTGTCGGCCAGCGCTTCGGGGTTGTCGACGCAGAGTTCAAGGTGCTCGGGCGCGATCTGATCGCACAGCGCCGCGGCCTCGCCCAGGTCGTTGACGGTGATGATCGCGCCATAGTCGCGCCAGGACTTCCCTGCGATCACCCGCCGCGCAAGGGTTTGCAGGCGCACCTCAACGGCTTCGGCCACCGCCTCGGCAAGGGCGGGATCGGTGGTGATCAGGATGCTCTGCGCGCTTTCGTCGTGTTCGGCCTGGCTGAGCAGATCAAGCGCGATCCAGTCAGGGTCGTTGTCGCCGTCGGCAATGACCAGAATTTCCGATGGCCCGGCGATCATGTCGATGCCCACCTTGCCGAACACCCGCCGCTTGGCCGCCGCGACATAGGCGTTGCCGGGGCCGGTGATCTTGTCCACCGGCGCAATGGTTTCGGTGCCATAGGCCAACGCGGCGATCGCCTGTGCCCCGCCGA
>JAACVA010000215.1:18158-18454 GCA_009992615.1 Rhodobacterales bacterium | reverse complement strand
ATTCGAAAGAAGGCCTTGGGATCACTTGATGTTTCCTGATAGGAGGTGTTGGTCGTGTTTTCGAGCACGGTGCGCCAAGGATCGCTTGCTCCGAGGTCCGTCGAGCGCTCGAGATTCACGCTTGCTGCGGCACCGAGGTCCCAAGTCAGGGAGGTGGTGGTGCCACTACGGGTGAAGGTCAGGATCTGCGGTGCGTCAGGAGCGATGGCGGTGCCGCCGATCGAGAAGCGGGAGGTGCGGATGTTGCCGAAGGTGCTAAGGCCGTCATTCCGATACCATTCGCCGGTCGCAATGTT
>JAACVA010000215.1:0-18017 GCA_009992615.1 Rhodobacterales bacterium | reverse complement strand
GAAACTGATCCGGCTGCTATTTGGCGCTCGACTGCCACCACGGCCCACCTGACGCGGAACAACACCCCCGCCCCCACACCGCACCGTCAATCAACAACCCCGGACCATGTCACCGCCCTATGTCAAAATTCGGGTGCAGATCAGCAATCGGCGCGCCAAAACAAAGCGACCGACCGTCGGATGACAAAATCGAATTCCAGGGCTTTGTTAATTATTGGCGCTTAAGATTTCAGTTTTTCATTCCGTCCCAGAACGTTTTGACTTTCTTGAAAAATCCCGAACTTTCAGGATTATTCTCCTCTGACAGTTTTTCAAACTCCCGCAGAAGATCCTTCTGCCGCAAAGTCAAGTTGACCGGCGTTTCGATGGCCAGCTCAATATACATGTCACCAAAGCCACCGCCGCGCAGCATTGGCATTCCCTTGCCACGCAGGCGCATCTGCTTGCCGGACTGGCTGCCGGCGGGCACCTTTACGCGGCTTCGGCCACCGTCGATGTTGGGCACCTCGATGTCGCCCCCCAGCGCTGCCGCGACGATGGACACAGGGACATGGCAGAACAAATGCTGGCTCTCACGTTGGAACAGCGCATGGTCAGCCACTTCGATGAAGATATAGAGATCGCCTGCGGGTCCGCCGCGAAGGCCCGCTTCGCCCTCGCCGGACAGGCGGATGCGCGTGCCTGTTTCCACGCCCGCCGGAATGTTCACGGACAAGGCGCGGTCTTTCTGCACCCGGCCCTGACCGCCACAGGCGGTGCAGGGGTTCTTGATCGTTTGCCCCGCGCCAGAGCATGTGGGGCAAGTACGTTCAACAGTGAAAAAGCCTTGTTGGGCGCGCACCTTTCCCATACCCGAACAGGTCGGGCAAACGCTGGGTTCTGCACCGCCTTCGGCGCCGGTGCCGTTGCAGGTGGAACAGGCCAGCGCCGTGGGAACCGTGATGGTCTTTTGCAGGCCGTTATATGCCTCTTCGAGGGTAACCCGCAGATTATAGCGCAGATCGCTGCCGCGGGTGGCGCGTTGACCCCCGCGCCCACCACGCCCACCCATCATGTCGCCGAACAGATCGTCGAACACATCGGAAAAGGCGCTGGCGAAATCGCCCTGTCCACCGGCGCCAAACCCGCCCGGCCGCTGACCACGCCCTGCGCCACCGATGCCACCGTCAAAGGCGGCATGACCGTAACGGTCATACGCGGCCTTTTTTTCGGGGTCTTTCAGAACGTCATAGGCTTCGTTCGCTTCCTTGAACTGGGCCTCGGCGTTGGGATTGTCAGAGTTGCGGTCGGGATGCAGTTCCTTTGCCTTCTGGCGGAAACCGCGTTTTATTTCCTCGGCCGACGCCCCCTTGGCCACACCCAGCGTTTCATAATAGTCGCGTTTTGCCATCAGGTCTCATCCTTTGGGAACGCATGAACCGGCCCGACATGGCCGAGCCGGTTCACAGTCATTCCGGGCCGCAGTTACGAGGCGCGCTTGTCGTCGCCCAGATCCTCGAAATCGGCGTCGACAATATCGTCATCCACGCTGCTGGGACCATCGCGATCATCGTCGTCGGTCTCATTGCCGGCTTTCGCCTGCTCGGCCTTGTAAATGGCCTCGCCCAGCTTCATCGCCGCCTCGGTCACATTCTGGATGCCGCCCTTGATCTTGCCTGCATCTTCCGATTCAAGCTGTTCGTTCAGGTTGGCAATGGCCAGTTCGATGGCTTCGATCGTGGTCGGGTCAACCTTGTCCTTATGCTCTTCCATGGCCTTTTCGGTCGAATGGATCAGCGATTCAGCCTGGTTTTTGGCCTCGACCAGTTCGCGGCGTTTCTTGTCACCCTCGGCATTTTCTTCGGCGTCGCGCACCATCTTTTCGATATCCGCATCCGACAACCCGCCCGAAGCCTGAATGGTGATCTTCTGCTCCTTGCCGGTGCCTTTGTCCTTTGCGCCGACCGACACGATGCCGTTGGCGTCGATGTCGAACGTCACCTCGATCTGCGGCATTCCGCGCGGGGCAGGGGGGATGCTTTCCAGATTGAACTGGCCGAGGATCTTGTTGTCAGCGGCCATTTCGCGTTCGCCTTGGAACACCCGGATTGTGACGGCGTTCTGGTTGTCTTCGGCGGTGCTGAAAATCTGCGACTTTTTCGTCGGGATCGTGGTGTTGCGGTCGATCAGCCGGGTGAACACGCCGCCAAGGGTTTCGATGCCCAAAGACAGCGGCGTCACGTCCAACAGCACGACATCTTTCACGTCGCCTTGCAGAACACCGGCCTGAATCGCGGCACCCAGTGCCACAACCTCATCTGGGTTCACACCCTTGTGGGGTTCCTTGCCGAAGAATTTGGTCACTTCTTCCAAAACCTTGGGCATCCGGGTCATGCCGCCGACCATCACGATCTCGTCGATGTCGCCCACGGTCAGGCCCGCATCCTTAAGCGCGGCCTGGCACGGTTTGATCGAGGCCTTGATCAGATCCCCCACCAGCGATTCCAGCTTGGCACGGGTCAGTTTCAGCACAAGGTGCAGAGGCTGGCCGCCTTTCGGGTCCATGCTGATGAATGGCTGGTTGATCTCGGTCTGGTTGGACGAGGACAGTTCGATCTTGGCCTTTTCGGCAGCTTCCTTGAGCCGCTGCAACGCCATCTTGTCCCTGGTCAGGTCAACGCCATTGTCCTTCTTGAACTGGTCGGCCAGGTAATTGACGATGCGCATGTCAAAGTCTTCACCGCCGAGGAACGTATCGCCGTTGGTGGATTTCACCTCGAACAGGCCATCGTCGATTTCCAGAATGGTCACGTCGAAGGTGCCGCCGCCCAGATCATAGACCGCGATCGTCTTGGTCTCTTTCTTGTCCAGACCATAGGCCAGCGCGGCTGCAGTCGGTTCGTTGATGATCCGCAGCACTTCAAGCCCGGCGATCTTGCCGGCGTCCTTGGTGGCCTGACGCTGGGCGTCATTGAAATAGGCGGGCACGGTGATGACGGCTTGCGTCACTTCTTCGCCCAGATACGATTCGGCGGTTTCCTTCATCTTTTGCAGGATGAAAGCCGAAATCTGGCTGGGCGAGTATTTCTCGCCGCGCACTTCAACCCAGGCATCGCCGTTGCCGCCGTTGATGACGGAATAGGGCAGGTTCTTCTTGTCCTTGGCCAGATCCACGTCATCGACGCGGCGACCGATCAGACGCTTGACGGCAAAAATGGTGTTTTCGGCGTTCGTGACCGCCTGCCGCTTGGCGGGTTGGCCGACGAGGCGTTCGTCGTCGGTGAAGGCGACGATCGACGGGGTTGTGCGGGCCCCTTCGGCGTTTTCGATCACGCGCGGTTGGCTGCCATCCATGATGGCGACGCAGCTGTTGGTGGTTCCCAGGTCAATTCCGATGACTTTGGCCATGCTCATGGTCCTCTTCTCAGGCGATATATATGCAGGGCAACCCGCGGTGCGGCATTTCCCCGGCGATCCCAATTAAAATGCCGGGAACAAAGCCCCCGGCTGGGCGTCTCGGGGTATATAAGGGGCTGATATGGGGCCTGCAAGCGGCGCGAACCACGGAATCTTTGCTGTGCGGTCCGGGTTGATGGCCGGCTACGATCCCCCGCACGGTGGTGTCGAACGTGTGGCGCAGATCATCATTGGGCAACACCTGTCCGGCGCGGCCTCGTGGCGGGCCTGTGTTGGGCCTGTGTTGGGGGTTGAACGATCATCGCCGGGCGCCCCAACTCATCGAGGCATGGTTGCGTGTGTAAAACTCGCCCATCAGCCCCACCATCAACAGCGCCAACGCAACATAAAGTGGATAGTCGGTGCTGGAATTGTGCGGCGAATAGTTGATGAAGGCAAAGCCCCGCGCCTGATCAATCGTGTGGAACAAGGGGTTCCAGTCGAAAAACGGCAACATCGTCGCGGGCAGTTTGTTGGCAACGAACATCTTGCCTGACGCGATCATGTTGGCCCGGGTATAGACCATGGCCAGGATGTTCACGATCGAAGGCGCCCATGGCTTCAGCGCCAAAAAGATCATGCCGACCGCAAACCCCGAAAACCACGACAGCAACACCATGGCAAAGGCCCCGGTGGGATCGGCGATGTGGATCGGCCCCCAGATCACATGATAAAAATACAACACGATACCCATCGACAACACCTGAATATAGAGCGACCCCAGAGCGGCCGAGGCGATGGCAATGGCGGTGGTCATCGGCGCGTGTTTCATCATTGCGCTGGCCGGCCCTTCCGACCCCAGAACAGCAGTCACGGTGCGGGTATGAACCATGTACAGGAAGATCCCCGACATGATGTAGACCATGAAATCGCCGCGAATGGCGCTGCCGCGCATCCCAAGAACCGTGAACAGCAAAAAGAACGCAGCAACGAAGATGACCGTTTGCAGGATGTTCATCAGGATCGACATCAAGGCGTTGGAATGCGTCTTGCGGATGCTGCGCACCGTGTTGTGATAGATCAGCTCCAGAATGCTGGTGGCGCTGCTGAACGTGTCGCGGGTCTGACGCTGAAACATCTGGGTTAGCCTGCCGGTTCATGGCCCGAGGGCGCGAAGGGATATTGCTGCACGGATTTCTTGCCGATCCCTGCACACCATAGCATAAGGTCCGTACGGATGAGAAACACTTGCCATGTGAATTTGGCGACAATTAGACTAGGCAGGACATACGCCCATGGATTTTGACACCCTCACCCAGGTCATGCGGCGGCTTTCGCTTCAGGCGGGGGACCGGATCATGGAAATTTACGATGGCCCGGATTTTGAAGTAAAGACAAAATCCGACGCCAGCCCGGTGACCGAGGCGGACGAAGCCGCCGATGCGATCATCTCGGCCGGTCTGCGCGCGGCCTTCCCCGATGTTGCGTTGGTGACCGAGGAACAGGCCGCATCTCACACGGTGCAGGCCACCACATTTCTGATCGTCGATCCGCTGGACGGCACAAAGGAATTCGTGCAGCGGCGCGGCGATTTCACCGTCAACATCGCCTATGTGGTGGATGGGGCGCCGATCCGCGGTGTGGTCTATGCGCCGGCCAAGGGGCGGCTGTTCTATACCACGGCCACGGGTCGGTCGGTGGAAGAGACCGGTCCTTTTGCCAAGGATACGCCGGGCGACACGACGCAGATCGCGGTGTCACAGCCCGACAACCAGGCCCTGATGGTGGTGGCCAGCAAATCGCACCGCGATCAGGCCACCGATGACTACATTTCAAAATATGTCGTGGCCGACATGAAAAGCGCAGGTTCGTCCTTGAAATTCTGTCTGGTGGCGACGGGCGAGGCCGATCTGTACCCCCGCCTGGGTCGGACGATGGAATGGGACACGGCGGCGGGCCATGCCGTGCTGCACGGGGCGGGTGGCCATGTCGTGCGGTTCGACGATCACACGCCGCTGACCTATGGCAAACCGGGTTTCGCCAATCCGTTCTTTATTGCCTATGCCCCGGCGGTCGAGCTGAAGCGCGACTGAGCCGTCGCGTCCGACACGCCGATTGTGATCAGGTTGCGCGACAGATGATCGTGAATCCGCCGACGCACCAGAGGTTCGTCGCGGTCCAGCGCGGCCGCGACGATGTCGGCATGTTCCTGCAAATTGCCGGAAAAATAGCCAAAGTTGTTTTCTCTGGTCACCATCTGTTGACGGAACTGGTCGTAGATCTGCGCAAATGTCTGGCGCAGCAAAGCCGAATCGCAGGCTGACATCAGGGTGTCGTGAAACTCCCACTCGGCGGCGCACCAAAGATCGACCATGGGGGCGATCTCTCCCTGATCTGCGATGTGGGATTCGATGTGCCACAGTTTGTGATGGGCGGCGGTCAGGCGCGCCTCCCATTCCAGCCCGCCATTGCGGATCGAATGGGTTGCTCCTTCCTGTTCCAGCAGGATGCGGAACCGGGTCAGATCATGTTGGCGTCGGGCCGACGCAGCGCAGGCGCGAAACCCGCGCTGATCTTCGAATGTCACCAATCCAACGGCGGACAGGCGCAGAAGAACCTCGCGCAAGGTATTGATCGAACACCCATAATCCCCGATCAAAACAGCCGGCTTCAACTTTTGACCGGGCGGAAATACCGCCGTGACCAGTTTGTGTCGCATACTTTCGTAAATGGCCGGTGTATCGATCTTGGCTGCCATGGGTCAGGTTCGCCTCTTGTCACGCAAGAGTATAAAATCGAATAACAAATGAAATTTCAATATTTTTATATTTCTGGAATTTTCTTGTCGGTGCGGGGCTGAATTGCTAACCTGACAAGATGACGCACCGAAAGAGGGCCATGCGGGCCACGCTGGTGCCCAAATGTCTGGGAGGACAGAATGAATTTCACCAAGAAAGCCGTTGCTTCGCTGGCGGCCACCACGCTTCTTGCGACCGGTTCGGTCGCGGTTGCGCAAACCACGAATCTGCGGATTCAGACCCACTACAACTCGGAACAGGTGTCGGGCCAGCTGGCGCAGGAATTCTTTGACAAGATCGAAACCATGTCGAATGGCGAGATCAACATCGAACCGTTCTTCGCCTCATCCGTGGTGAAAACCGTGGAAACCTTCGATGCTGCTGCCACCGGTATTCTGGATTGTGACATGACCGGCGGGGCCTATCAGACCGGCAAGAACAGCGCGTTCCAGTTCGTCGGTGACATCATGGGCGGCTATTCCACGCCCTACCAACAGCTGAGCTGGCTGTACTTCGGTGGCGGTCTCGAAGCAGCGCAAGAGCTGTACAACAAGTTCGACATGCAGCTGATCGGCTGGTGGGTCTATGGTCAGGAAAGCCTGGCCTCGAAAAAGCCGATTACCGGCATCGCCGATCTGAAAAACTGGAAATTCCGGTCGCCTCCGGGCATGGAAACCAAGATCTTTGAGAAACTCGGCGCATCACCCATCGTGATGGATTTCACCGAAGTGTTCACCGCGCTGGAAACCGGCATCATCGACGCCACCGATTACTCGGGTCTGGCCAACAACAAATCGATCGGCCTGTACGATCTGGTGAAGTACAGCAACTTCCCCGGCTTCCACTCGATGCCGTCCGATCACCTGGCCTGCAACAAGAACGTCTGGGATGCGATGCCGGAACACCACCGCGCGATCATCTCGACCGCAATGGAAAGCCTGGCCTTGCGCACGGCGTTGACCTTTGAAAAGGCGAATGCCGAAGCCGCCGCCGAACTGCGTCAGCAGGGTGTCACCCTCAGCGCGTGGAGCGAAGAAGACCTGGCCACTTTCCGCGCCGCTGCGCAGTCCACCTGGCCTGAGTTTGCGGATACGCCCGAAGCCAAGGCTCTGGTCGAATCGCATCTCGCCTATCTGTCGCAACTGGGTCTTGTTGCGAACAACTGATCGCGCTTCACGGTTTGGCGGGCCCCTGACAGCAGGGGCCCGCCGCATCTCTTTTTCGGTCAGGTGCAGGAATACAAAGCCATGGAACAGAAATCTGGCAGCCTGATTGAATGGCTGGCACCGACGGGATTCATCCTGACCTTTGGTTGGGTGATCTGGCACATGCCGGCCTTCATTCTTGTATTTGGCGGCCAGAATGATCAGCTTGCAGCACTTCTGGGCCGCGTCGACGTGGCGCCAGACATGCCGATCGTTTTGGGCAATTACATCGACATTCTTGATCTTCTGGCCGCTATCGGCGCGGTTATTCTGCTGATTGTCGGAATGATGACGCTGCGCCTTGCGCCGATGGAATACAAATCGGGTGGTATGTTCGACAGGCTGGCGGTGTTCATCGGCCGGGTCACGATGATGCTGGTCATCATGTTGACCTGCGTCATGATTTTTGAGGTGATCGCACGCTATGTGTTTGAAAGGCCGACCCTTTGGGCGAATGAACTGTCGCTATGGCTGGCCGGTTTCGTTTTTCTGACAGCCGGGTTGTACGCGATGCAGCAGCGCAGCCATATCCGCATCTTCCTGTTGTACGATGTGCTGCCCCGGCCGCTGCAACATGCCTGCGATGTGGTGTCCGTGGCGCTGATCGTGGCGTTTGCGTTTTTCCTGATCTATGGCGGCTATGGCGAGGCGTTTCAGAAATTTGCGCGCTGGGAAACATTCGGCACCGCCTTTGATCCGCCCATTCCGGCGACATTGAAACCACTGGTGCTGTTCATCGTGGCGATGGTCGCGGTGCAGGCCGTGCTCAACCTTATTGCCGACTGGAACCTTGCGCCGGTGAAGCACACCGCCGCCGATGACATCGACCAGGACGAACTTGAACGTCTGAAACGCGCCGTGGGCGCCGAAGGCGTGGGTGATCTGGATGTCACCCGGGGCGCCATCCAAAGCAAGACGGGACAGAACTGAGATGGATATCGGAACAATCTCGCTGGTTCTGCTGCTGGGCCTGATGGTGCTGTTGGCGATCGGAATGCCCCTTGGCATGGCCAGTGCTTTCATGGCGGTCGTCGTGCTGGTAATGAAATTCGAACCCACGCTGCTGTTGCAGCCATGGACGTTTGGCGACGGCATCCTGACCGGGCGGCCCGGGTCGGGGCCGCTGAACATCCTGGCGCAAAAGATATACGGGCTGTTAACGGATTACGTTCTCATATCCATCCCGCTGTTCATCTTCATGGCCGCCCTGCTGGAGCGCAGCGGCATCGCCAAGGACATGTATTCCTCGCTCAGCATCTGGCTGTCGCGCACGAGGGGCGGCATTGCCATCGTCACGTCGATCATGGCCGTCATCATGGCCGCAATGAGCGGAATCATCGGCGGCGAGGTCGTTTTGTTGGGCCTGATTGCCCTGCCGCAGATGCTGCGCCTTGGGTATAACCAGAACCTTGCCATCGGCACGATCTGTGCGTCGGGGTGTCTGGGGACGATGATTCCGCCATCCATCGTTCTGATCATCTATGGTCTGATCACCGAAACCAGCATCAAGGCGCTGTTCACCGCGTCATTCCTGCCCGGTTTCATGCTGGCCTGTTTCATCATCATCTACATCATCATCCGCACCCAGATGCACCCCGAAGATGCCCCTCTGCCCGAGCCAAAACCGGGTGAACCTCAAGGTGCCGAAAAGGCTGGCCTGTTCGTGGCGTTCCTGTCGATCCTCGTGGCGGCGTTTTCGTCCTTTTTGTTCCTGCGGGTGGTTTTTCTCGAACTGACAGGCCAGAACGCCAGCAACACGGGTGATGACATCGCCTTTGGCACCGCTGCGTTCCTGCCGATCTTCGGCGGCCTTGTGGCGGTTTCACTTGTGCTGATTTACCTTGTCTTCGGGCGGGCCCGGTCGGCGCGGGCCTGGTCTCTGGGCAAGGGTCTTGTCGCGCCGATCGTGGTGATCGGTGTCGTCCTGGGCAGCATCTATGGCGGGATCACCGGCATCACCGAGGCGGCGGGCATGGGGGCTGTGGCGGTTCTGATCATCGCCATGTTCCGCGGCGAGGCCAGCTTTGACCTCGTGTGGGATTCGCTGATGCGCACACTGAAATCCACCGGCACGATCATCTGGGTCACCATCGGCGCGGCGGCCCTGGCCGGGGCCTATACCATCGCCGGAGGGCCGGTTTATGTGGCCGATATGGTGGTGGGGGCCGATCTGCCCACCATGGGGATCATTCTGGTGATGATGCTGATCTTCCTGTTCATGGGCGCGTTCATGGATTGGGTGGGGATCGTTCTTTTGATCATTCCGGTGTTTCTGCCCATCGTACTGCGCCTGCCGATCGACGAGATCGGCTTGTTCGGGGAACTGAACCCGCGGCATGTGGCAATATGGTTCGGCGTGGTGTTCTGTATGAACATGCAGGTGTCTTTCCTGTCACCGCCGTTCGGCCCGGCCGCGTTCTATCTGAAATCCGTGGCGCCGGCGCATATTTCGCTGACCGACATATTCAAAGGCTTCCTGCCCTTCATAGCGGTTCAGCTGTGTGCGTTGTCGGTGCTTTTGATCTATCCGCCCATCGTGTCAATTCTTTTGCCATAAGGTGCCATCATGCTGACCCAACAACAGATTTCCGACTATCGGCGCGACGGGTTTCTGGTGGTTCAGGATGTTTTACCGGCTGACATCATGGCGGCGGTTCGGGCCGAGTATGCGGCCGTTCTTGACCGGCTGTATGACGGTTGGCTGGCCGAAGGGCGCGTTCCCGCCGTGCTGGGGTTCGAGGACAGGCTTGTCGCGGCCTATCGCGCCGGCTGTGACTGGTTTCAACCGATGGACATCTCGCTGCCCGGTGATCGGATTGCCGCCGATACGCCGATGCATTTCGGCCCTGCGGTGTTCGACATGCTGCGCGCCGCGCCGCTGCTGGACATCGTAGAACAGCTGATCGGGCCTGAAATCACCTCAAACCCGATTCAGCACGTTCGCATAAAGCCACCGGCGGAGGATCTGCGCACTGGCGAGGTGCGCGCCCATATCACGCGCACCGACTGGCATCAGGATCGTGCGGTGGCCCTGGCCGAGGCGGACCAAACCGACATGGTGACAGTCTGGATCGCCGTCACCAATGCCACGGTTGAAAACGGGTGCCTTCAGGTCGTGCCGTTTGACGGGCCACAGGAAATCTTGCCGCATTGCCCGAAAACCCAGACGGCGATTGCCGACGGGTTCATCGACGCGGACAAGGTGCAACCGTTGCCGGTGCGCGCCGGTGGGATCGTGATTCTGCATCCTTTGCTGGCCCATGCTTCGTTGCCCAACACCACGCAGGGCATCCGCTGGTCGTTCGATCTGCGCTTTAACCGCACTGGCCAGCCGACCGGGCGCAGCCATTTCCCGGCGTTTGTTGCCCGGTCACGCAACGCGCCGGAATCGACCTTGCAAGATTGGCGAATCTGGCAACAGATGTGGCAAGAGGCGCGCAGCCGTCTGGCCGAGGCACCCCATATCGACATTCACCGCTGGAAAAGCGACGCCCCCTTTTGTGCATAAGTGGGTAAATCCAACCCTACGGAAAGATCCGACATGACAGACTATATCCGCCTTGATGCCGACGACAATGTTGTGACGGCCACCCGCAGCCTGCCCGCAGGGCACCCGGTTGAGGGAATCGCGACGGCGGGGCTGATCCCGTCGGGGCACAAGATCGCCACCCGAGCCATCGCCAAGGGCGAACAGATCCGCAAATATGCCCAGTTCATCGGTCTGGCCTCGGAAGACATCGCGCCCGGCGCCCATGTGCACACCCATAACACCGAATTCCGCAACACCGACGTGGCCTATGAATTCGGCACCGACATGCGGCCCTTGGTTCCGGCGACGGGCGACACGTTCATGGGATACCGCCGCGCCAACGGCAAGGTGGGCACGCGCAACTATATCGCCATCGTCACAAGCGTGAATTGTTCCGCTACAGCCGCGCGCCGCATCGCCGACGCCTTTGGCCCCGAAGAACTGGCCGCCTATCCCAATGTCGATGGTGTGGTCGCCTTTGTGCATGGCACCGGCTGTGGCATGGCGGGCGACGGAGAGGGGTTCGAGGCGCTGCAACGGGTGATGTGGGGCTATGCCAGCCATCCGAACCACGCCGGGGTCATCATGGTGGGTCTGGGTTGTGAGATGAACCAGATCGACTGGCTGTTGGAGGCATGGGGTCTGAAGCAGGGGCCGCTGTTTGCCGCGATGAACATCCAGGGGGTGGCCGGGCTGCGCAAGACGGTTGAAATGGGTATCGAAAAGGTGCGCGCCATGCTGCCACTGGCCAATGAATGCGTGCGCGAGACATGTCCGGCGTCCGAGTTGAAGGTGGCGCTGCAATGTGGCGGGTCCGACGCGTGGAGCGGGATCACCGCCAACCCTGCCCTTGGATACGCCTGTGATCTGTTGGTCGCCCAAGGCGGCACCGGCGTTCTGGCCGAAACGCCTGAAATCTATGGCGCCGAACACCTGCTGACCCGCCGCGCGGTGGATCGGGCGACGGGCGAACGTCTTGTCGGGCTGATCGAGTGGTGGAAGGATTACACCCACCGCAACAAGGGCAGCATGGACAACAACCCAAGCCCCGGCAACAAGAAGGGCGGCTTGACGACCATCCTTGAAAAATCCCTGGGCGCGGCGGCAAAGGGTGGCACGTCGCCCCTGACCGGCGTTTACAAATACGCCGAACCGGTGACGGCCAAGGGTTTCACTTTCATGGATTCGCCGGGCTATGACCCCGCCTCGGTCACGGGTCAGATCGCCGGAGGCTGTCAGATGGTGGTGTTCACCACCGGGCGCGGTTCGGCCTTTGGCAGCAAACCCGCGCCGACGATCAAGGTGGCCACAAACACCGAAATGTACCGTCGCATGACGGAAGACATGGATGTGAACGCCGGTGAAATGCTGACCGGCGGGGTCAGCCTGGAGCAGAAAGGCCGCGAGATTTACGAAATGATCCTGCGCGTCGCGTCGGGCGAGAAATCCAAATCCGAGGCGCAGGGCCTGGGCGATTACGAATTCGTGCCCTGGCAGATCGGGGCGGTGATGTGAGCGTTGTCGAGATTATCCCCGGACAGCACCTGACGCGGCACTGCGGCGGCAGGTTGGCCAGATGACCACCCTGCGCGCCGGGTTGATCGGCGAACATATCAGCCGCACCCGCCTGCCATCGGCCTTGCAGATCATGTGCGATCACGCCGGTTGGGCGCTGGATTTCACGCTGTTTGACACCGCCCATATCGCCGGGTTCGATTTCGACGACACCGTGAATCTGGCCCGCGCCGACGGCTGGTCGGGCATGACCATCACCCATCCATTCAAGACCGACGCGCGGCGCTATGCGGCCAACGCGATGGTCGCGCAGGTGGCGCATCTGGGGGCCTGCAACACGCTGGTGTTTGCGCCACGGCTTTCGGGATACAATACCGATTACACCGGGTTTCTTGCGGCTTTCACCACCCTTGAACGGAAACCGGGGCGGGTGGTGATGATGGGGGCCGGCGGCGTGGCCCAGGCTTTGGCCCCCGCGCTGATCGAACTGGGTGCGCGCGATCTGGCGATCTGCGACACCGATCCCGCCCGCGCCACCGCCCTTGCCGCCAGCAGCGGCGCGCGTGCCCTGCCTCAGGACGAGGCGCCCGCCGCGATTGCCGCCGCCGATGGATTGGTCAACGCGACGCCGCTGGGCATGGTTGAATATCCGGGCAGTGCCTTTGCCCTGTCGGCGCTTGGCCCGCAAACCTGGGCGTTTGATGCCGTTTACACCCCCACGCGCACCGCATTTCTGGGCGCGGCCGACGCTGCGGGGCTGACCTGTCTCACGGGGTTCGATCTGTTCCGCGCCATGGCGGTGCGCACCTTCGAGGCCTATACCGGCCTGACCGTGCCTCAGGACGAAATTCTGCCGCTGCTGAACGCCCTCAAACCCGACTGAAGGAGACGTGCGATGCCCGAAACCCTGAGCCCCGAACAAATCGCATTCTACGCCGAAAACGGTTATCTGGTGCTGGAAAACCGGATTCCTGCGGCGCTCATCGACCGGCTGCGCGCCGAAATCGCCGGTTATGTCGACCAGTCGCGCAGCCTGACCGCCAGCACAGACCAGATTGATCTGGAAGACACCCATACGCCGCAAACCCCCCGGGTGCGGCGGATCAAACTGCCCCACACCCACAACGCGGTGATGCGCGATCTGATGTATTCCGATCTGGTGCTGGCCCCGGCGCGTGATCTGATCGGCCCGTCCCTGCGGCTGCACACCACCAAGTTGAACATGAAATCCGCCGGGTTTGGTGCGGCGGTGGAATGGCACCAGGATTTCGCCTTTTACCCCCATACCAACGACGATGTAATGGCGATTGCGGTGATCCTCGACGACATGGAACTGGTGAACGGCCCGCTCATGGTGTTTCCGGGCAGCCATCTGCACCCGATTTATGACCATCATGTCGATGGTGTGTTTGCCGGGGCGATGGATCTGGCCGCCTGCGGGTTCGATATGAAGGATGCCGTGCCACTGACAGGGCCCGCCGGGTCGATCAGCATCCATCATGGCCGCATCGTGCACGGTTCGGCGGTGAACCGATCAGACCGCGACCGCCGGCTGCTGTTTTATGAGATGATGGCGGGCGATGCCTTTCCGATCATGGGATCGCTGACCAAATGGCACGGGATCGAAGAATACAACACCCGTCTGTTGTGCGGTGAGCCCACATTGGAACCTCGGGTACACAGCATAGGGGCCCGCATTCCCGCCCCTTTGCCCGCCGAGAATTTCACCATCTACGAAGTGCAGAAAACGTTGAAGGCGCGGGCCTTTGAAACGGTCAAATGACGTTTGCCGTCATCCGATGCGGCCGGTTTGGTGCGCAGTGTGACGATGGGTGGATCACCCGGAAATGTGCCGCCTGGCCATTCCGGGCTGAGGTGCCGGTGGCGGTCTGTACGGCAGGCGCCGGCGCAAAGTGCAGCGATGAACCGGGCCGCCGCGATGCGGCCCTGATACTGGAAAAATGGGAGAACCGGCATGAGCAATATCGGATTTATCGGCCTCGGCCTGATGGGCGCGGCGATGGTGCAACGGTTGCAGGATATGGGCCACAGCCTGACCGTGATGGGCAACACGACCCGTCATCGCATCGACAAGGCGGTTGCAAACGGCGCGACCGAGGCAGCGACGGCGCGCGATCTGGCGGCGGCCAGCGATATCGTGATGCTGTGCATGGGCACGTCGGATCAGGTCGAATCGCGGATGCTGGGCCAGGACGGCGTGATTGCCGGTCTGAAACCCGGCACCGTGGTGATAGATTTTGGCACATCCTTGCCGGCATCCACCGTGATGCTGGGCGAAAAGGTGGCGGCGGCGCGGGCCACGCTTCTTGACGCGCCGCTGGGGCGCACCCCGTCGCATGCCTATGAGGGCAAGCTGAACATCATGGGCGCAGGCGACAAGGCGGCGTTCGATACCGTGCGCCCGGTGCTCGACCAGTTGGGCGAAAACGTGTTTCACCTCGGGCCGCTGGGGTCGGGCCATACGATCAAGCTGATCAACAACTTCTTTGCCATGACCACCGCCAATGCGATGGCCGAGGCGTTCGCCATCGCCGACAAGATGGGCGTGCCGCGCCAGTCGGTCTATGATGTGATGGCGGCAGGGCCGTTGCATTCGGGAATGATGGATTTTGTCAAAGCCTATGCCATCGACGGCGATTCGCAAAAACTGGCCTTTGCCGTGGTCAATGCCAACAAGGATGTGGGGTATTACGCCCGAATGGCCAGTGAGGCCGGGGTTGAATCGATCATGTCCACATCGGCGCGCACCGGGTTGGGCCTGGCGGTTGAGGCCGGGTGGGGTGACAAGCTGGTCCCTGAGATGGTGGATTTCTACGCCGAGAAATTCCGCTGACAGATGAGCCGCGCCACCGCCCGCGCCAACCAGGATCGCGCTGAACTGGGCATCGTCCTGATGCTGGTCGCCTATCTGGGGTTTGCCCTTGTCGACACTTCGGTCAAGTGGCTGGTGCTGGCGGGGGTTCATGCGCTGCAACTGGCGTTCATCCGCTATGCAGGGGCTTTTGCCATTTCATTGGTTGGGCTGCTGCGTGGCGGGCTGGACCGCGACAGTTTCCGCTCGGATCGTCTGGGGCTGTTGCTGTTGCGGTCAGCCTTCCTGTTGTCGTCAACGGTGTCGAATTTCATCGTGCTGAAATACCTGCCGCTGACGGTGACCTCGGCGATCATGTTCTCGGCGCCGGTCATCGTCTGTGCCCTGTCGATGCCGCTGCTGGGCGAAAGGGTGGGCGCCTGGCGCTGGGGGGCAATCTTTCTGGGCTTTGCCGGGGTGCTTGTGGTGATCCGCCCGTTCGGTCAGGAATTCACCTGGTGGGCGCTTCTGCCGCTGTACAATGCCTTTGCCATGGCGATGTATTCGATCCTCACCCGCAAACTGTCGGGCGTAGTGCCGATTGAAACCATGCAGCTTTACATCGGGCTGACCGGCACCATTGCCATGCTGCCGCTTGCGGCGGTGACCTGGACCAACCCGACGACGGCGCTCGACTGGGCGTTGATGCTGGGGCTGGGGCCGCTGGCCTGGGTGGGCCACGAACTGTTGACGCGGGCGCACGGATTTGCCAGCTCCAGCACGCTGATGCCCTATACCTATTCCTTCATGCTGTACCTGATGGTGACCGGCTATCTGGTGTTCGGCGACGTGCCTGATGCCTTCACCCTTGTCGGTGCGCTAATCATCGTGGTGTCCGGGCTTGTCATCTGGCTGCGAGAGCGTGGGCGCAGCACGACACAGACAAAACCGCAGGGCTGAGCCGGCGCGCCCGCCTACAATGTCGCCGCCAGCCGCGTGCCCTGGTCAATGGCGCGCTTGGCGTCCAACTCGCCCGCCACATCGGCGCCGCCGATGACGTGACAGGCGATGCCCCGCGCCAACAGCCGGTCGGCCAGCGACCGTTCGGGCACCTGTCCGGCGCACAAGACCACCGTGTCACAGGCGATCACCTGGGGCCGCTCGCGCGCTGCGCCAAAGCTGACATGCAGGCCGTCACCGTCAATCCATTCGTAATTCACCCCGCCGATCATCTGCACGCCCTTCATCTGCAAGGCCGCGCGGTGAATCCAGC
Source organism: Rhodobacterales bacterium (assembly GCA_009992615.1). Lineage (GTDB taxonomy): Bacteria > Pseudomonadota > Alphaproteobacteria > Rhodobacterales > Rhodobacteraceae > Oceaniglobus. The sequence goes on along the minus strand of JAACVA010000215.1, from coordinate 1,510 downwards.
CTGTCGTCTTGCCCAGCCGCTTGCCCAGCTTTTCCGCCTTGCGCTGGACCAGCGTCACCTGCCGTGCCGGTGCCTCGGGGCGGGGGCCCTCGGGGCGCAACCCGCCGCGCACCTCGGCCGGGTCGCCGATGCCCCATTCGGCCAGCCAATCGTCGAGATGCAGTGTGGGGCTGTCCCCGGCCTGGGCCAGATACTCGGCGACGTCAAATCCGATGCCACCCGCCCCCACGATCACCACCCGTCGGCCTACGGGGGCTCCGTCCCGCAAAACGTCGACATAGCTTACAACATTCGCCCCATCCTGCCCTTGAATGCCCGGATCGCGCGGCAACACGCCGGTGGCGACGATCACGTCGTCGAACCCGGCCAAGGCATCCACCGTCGCCTCGACCCCGAGGCGCAAAGTGATGCCGGTTTCCGCCACCATGGTTTCGTACCAGTCCACCAGGCCGTGAAATTCTTCCTTTCCGGGGATGATCCGGGCCATGTTCAACTGTCCGCCGATCCGCTCGGCCCTGTCGAACAATGTCACCGCATGGCCGCGCTGCGCCACCGTGATTGCCGCCGACAGGCCCGCAGGCCCGGCCCCCACCACGGCAATCCGGCGGGGCCTTGCGGCGGGCGCAACCACCAACTCGGTCTCGTGACAGGCCTGCGGGTTCACCAGACATGACGACAGCTTGCCGCTGAAGGTGTGGTCCAGACAGGCCTGATTGCAGGCGATGCAAGGCGCAATCGTGCGCGCCCGCCCCGCTGCCGCCTTGGCCACGAAATCGGGGTCGGCCAGGAACGGCCGCGCCATACTGACCATATCGGCGCAACCCGTCGCCAGAACCGCCTCGGCCACCTCGGGGGTGTTGATCCGGTTGCTGGTGATGATCGGGATCGATACCGCACCCATCAGCTTTTGCGTCACCCAGGAAAATGCCGCCCGCGGCACCGATGTGGCGATGGTTGGCACCCGCGCCTCGTGCCAACCGATGCCGGTGTTCAGAATGCTGGCCCCGGCCGCCTCGATCGCACGGGCCAGGCGCACCACCTCGCCCCAGGTCTGGCCTTCGGGAACAAGGTCAATCATGCTCAGACGATAAATCACGATGAAATCGTCGCCCACCGCCGCACGCACCCGCCGCACCACTTCGACAGGCAGACGCATCCGGTTTTCAAACGGTCCGCCCCAATCGTCGGTCCGCTTGTTGGTGTGGGTGACCAGAAACTGATTCAGGAAATACCCCTCGCTGCCCATCACCTCGACCCCGTCATAGCCCGCCTCGCGCGCGCGCGACGCAGCCGTCACCATATCGGCGATCTGCTTTTCGATCCCCGCCGCGTCCAGCTCTTTCGGCGCAAACGGCGAAATCGGCGATTTTACCGCTGACGGCGCCACGCATTCGGGCGAATAGGCATAGCGCCCGGCATGCAGGATCTGCATCGCAATCCGCCCGCCTGCCTCATGCACCCGCGCGGTCACCCCCCGGTGGTTGGCAATGTCAGCGTCCGAATACAGCCC
>JAACVA010000184.1 GCA_009992615.1 Rhodobacterales bacterium | reverse complement strand
GCGGGGGTGTTCAAGGACACCGATACCGATGCGCGGGCGCGCCAGATCTTCTTTGAGGGGATCACGCCCGTCTTTCAGGTGATCATCCCGGATTTCGGCATCGTGGCAGGGCCATTCCAGATGACATCGCTGGAATATGCGGGGGCGCACAACGGCGAGGCGACCTATGAAATGACGCTGGCCAGTGCCGGCGCTCTGGACTTTGTGGCGCTGTGAGGGATCAGGCACCGCACAACCCCTGGGCCGGCGAAGTGTCTCTGGTGCTGGACGGCACGCCACGGGTGGCCAAGCTGACCCTGGGGGCCTTGGCCGAACTTGAGGCGTCGCTGGGCACCGGCACTTTGGTGGAACTTGTCCAGCGGTTCGAAGGCGGGCAGTTTTCCACGCGCGATGTGCTGGCGCTGATCGTGGCAGGTCTGCGGGGCGGGGGGTGGCGCGGCACCACCGCCGATCTGCTGAGCGCCGAGATCGGTGGTGGGCCGGTTGTGGCGGCGCGGGTGGCGGCGGCGCTGTTGGCGCGGGCGTTTGCGGTGCCGGGGGATGCGGATGGCGCGGTTTGACTGGCCGGGCCTGATGCGCGCCGGGATGGCGGGACGCGGATTGTCGCCCGGCGAATTCTGGGCGCTGACGCCCGCAGAACTGATGGTGATGCTGGGGCGCGGTGGCGGAACCGCACCCCTAGGCCGGGCCGGGCTGGACGCGCTTGCCGCGTTGTACCCGGACAACGACAAAGGAATGGGTGATGGATGCGATTGCGATGGATGATCTGGAAAATCAGATTGCTGCCCTTGAGCAATCCCTGGGCGGCGCGGGCAGCATGGCGGCGGCGTTCGATGTCGAACTGAGGCAGATGCAATCGACCATCGCCGACACCGGGCGCGAGGTGGGCGTGCTGTCGAGTGGCATTTCGCGGGGGCTGCGCCGGTCTTTTGACGGGCTGATCTTTGATGGGATGAAATTGTCGGAAGCGTTGAAATCGGTGGCGCAGTCGATGGTCGATGCGGCCTATGGCGCCGCGATCAAGCCGGTCAGCGCGCATTTCGGCGGGCTGTTGGCGAGCGGGATCGAGGGAATGGTGAACGGTCTGTTGCCGTTTGCCAGGGGCGGAGGTTTCACGCAGGGGCGAGTGATGCCCTTTGCGCAGGGGGGAATCGTGTCTGCGCCGACGACATTTCCCATGCGTGGCGGCACCGGTTTGATGGGCGAGGCGGGGCCCGAGGCGATCATGCCGCTGGCGCGGGGTGCTGATGGCCGGCTGGGTGTGCGCAGTGCGGGCGGTGGGGGCCCGGTGACGGTGATCATGAACATTTCCAGCCCCGATGTGCAGGGGTTCCAGCGCAGCCAGAGCCAGATCGCCGCCCGCATGGGCCGTGCGCTGGGCCAGGGCCAGCGCAACCGCTGAGGAGGGCGACATGTCTTTTCACGAAATACGGTTTCCGGCCAACTTGTCATTCGGCAGTATCGGCGGCCCCGAGCGGCGCACCGAGGTGGTGACGCTGGCCAACGGGTTCGAAGAACGCAACACGCCCTGGTCCCATTCAAGGCGCCGCTACGATGCGGGGCTAGGGCTGCGCTCGCTTGATGATGTGGAGCTGCTGTTGGCGTTTTTCGAGGCGCGGCGCGGGCAGTTGCACGGGTTTCGCTGGAAGGACTGGGCCGATTTCAAATCCAGTGCCGCCTCGCGCAGTCCCGAATTCAACGATCAGGTGATCGGCCATGGCGATGGGATTTCGGCGCAGTTCCAGTTGTACAAAACCTATCAGGCGGGAGTGAATCCCTATCTGCGCCCGGTGACCAAGCCTGTGGCGGGCACCGTGACGCTGGGCCTTGAGGGGGATCTTTTGCGCGAGGGCGTGCATTTCGATCTGGATATGTCCACCGGCACGGTGACGCTGTACGAGGTGCCGCCCCAGGGGGCCTCGATCACCGCAGGGTTTGAATTCGACGTGCCGGTGCGGTTCGACACGGATCTGATTCAGGTGTCGGTGGCAAGTTTCAAGGCGGGCACCGTGCCGAATGTGCCGATTGTCGAGGTACGGATCTGATGGCGATTTCAAGCGAGTTCATGGCCCATCTGGAAAGTGGCACCACCTCGGTGTGTCGCTGCTGGCAGGTGGTGCGGCGCGACGGTGTGACCTTCGGGTTTACCGATCACGATGACACGGTGGCCTTTGACGGACAGGTGTTTCTGGCGTCCGAGGGCATGTCGGCGCGGGCGCTGGACCAGACGACGGGCCTTGCAGTGGACAATTCCGAGGCGCTGGGTCTGCTGAGCGATGTTTCGGTGCGGGAAGATGATATTCTGGCCGGCCTGTTTGATGGCGCCGCTGTTCTGGCATGGTTGGTGAACTGGGCCGATCCGGAACAGCGGGTGTTGCAGTTCCGCGGAACAATGGGAGAGATTCATCGGTCAGGCGCAGCTTTCCGGGCCGAATTGCGCGGGCTGACCGAAGCGCTGAACCAACCGCAGGGGCGGGTGTATCAGGCGCCTTGTGCGGCAATTCTGGGCGATGCTCTGTGCCGGTTTGATCTGGGCGCGGCGGGTTATCTTGAAAGGCGGCCGGTCGAGGCGGTGGAAAAGCGCAAATTTTTCCGCTTTGCGCTGATGGACGGGTTTGATGACCGCTGGTTCGAGCGGGGGCGCCTGATTGTCGAGACGGGCAAGGCCAAGGGCATCGTGGCGGTTATCAAGAACGATCGGTTGACGGCGAAGGGCCGCACCCTTGAGTTGTGGGAAGCGTTGCGTCTGGATATCGTACCGGGCGACATTGTCCGGCTGGAGGCGGGGTGTGACAAGCGGGTTGATACCTGTCGGCTGAAGTTCAACAACATCATAAACTTTCGAGGCTTTCCTGATGTTCCGGGTGAAGACTGGTTGATGTCTTATCCGAAGGTGGGCGATGACAATTCAGGCGGATCGCGGACCCCGGGTTCTGTCCTGCCGGGTGGGGCATGAGCGCGACCGGTGCGGCGGCGGTTGTGATTGCACGCCGCTGGATCGGCACGCCGTATCTGCATCAGGCGTCATGTCTGGGGGCCGGCGCGGATTGTCTGGGGTTGATCCGGGGTGTCTGGCGCGGCTTGAACGGATGCGAACCCGCCGATGTGCCCGCCTATACGCCGGACTGGTCCGAGCCGCAGCGCGATGAGCGGCTTTGGCGGGCGGCCGCCGCACATCTGAACACGGCGCCGTTGGGCGATCTGGCGCCGGGCGATGTGGTGTTGTTCCGGATGCGGGACGGCAGCGTGGCCAAGCATCTGGGCATTGTCGGGCGCGTGGCGCCCGATGCGACATTCATTCACGCCTATACAGGGCATGGTGTGGTGGAAAGCCCGCTGAGCCTGCCCTGGCGGCGCCGCATCGTGGCGCGCTTCGAATTTCCGGACAGGAGGCCGTAATGGCAACGATCGTACTTTCCGCCCTTGGGGCGGCTGCGGGGGCAAGCCTGGGGGGCGGTGTTCTGGGCCTGTCGTCGGTTGTCATCGGACGGGCCGTCGGGGCGACCCTTGGCCGGGTGATCGACCAGTCGATCCTTGGCGCCGGATCGCAGGCAGTTGAAACCGGCAAGGTCGAGCGGTTTCGGCTGACTGGCGCCAGCGAAGGCACGC
>JAACVA010000183.1 GCA_009992615.1 Rhodobacterales bacterium | reverse complement strand
GATCGGACGTTGCTTCTGGTCGATGACGATGAGGCATTCGTGAAGCGTCTTGCACGGGCAATGGAAAAGCGTGGATTTCTGCCTACGACTGCGCAGTCCGTGGCAGTTGGCCGTGGTATCGCCTTGTCCCGCCCGCCCGCGTATGCGGTCGTTGACCTTCGGCTGGAGGATGGAAGCGGCCTTGATGTCGTCGAGGCTCTGCGAGAGCGTCGCCCGGACTGTCGTATCGTGGTGTTGACCGGGTATGGAGCAATTGCAACGGCGGTGGCGGCCGTAAAGATCGGTGCCACCGACTATCTTGCGAAACCTGCAGATGCCGACGACGTGACAAACGCCCTCTTGTCCCGGACAAACACGCGGCCCCCGGCCCCCGAAAATCCGATGTCTGCCGACAGGGTGCGGTGGGAACACATCCAACGCATCTATGAGTTGTGTGATCGCAACGTTTCGGAAACGGCACGTCGGTTGACGATGCATCGGCGGACTTTGCAGCGGATCCTGGCGAAACGCAGTCCTGTGTGAGAAAGGCATAATCACTCGGCACATGGTCCCCGGCAGCCTCCCCCACAAAGATAGTGTCTCGGCCCAGTCTGACCGCGCCCTGCTACGAGCGGTTACAGACTGATGTGGGTGTCAAACGCACCGAGGTACGATGTTTCTTTCCGCAATCCGCAGTTGGCGACAACTCTTATCCCGGGCTGCGCCCATAACATTGAGACCTCGTGATGCTTGTACCCGCTCTTCTTGCGACCTCGCTCCTTTTCGGTGGCATGGTTCTGTACTCCTTCGGTTTTGCTGCCTTTTTGTTCACGGCGCTGCCTGCCAATGTCGCGGGCCCAACGATCCGTCGGGCCTTCCCTCATTTCTACATGTTCGTGATGCTAAGCGCCGCCGCAGCGGCGGGGCTCGTCTGGGCCTACGACGCGGTCGCCGCCGGGCTTCTGGCGCTGATCGCGGTGACAACGCTTCCCGCCCGACAGATGTTGATGCCCGCCATCAACCGGGCGACAGACGAAGGCGAGAAATCCCGGTTCAAATGGCTGCACGGTCTATCGGTTGCGATTACGCTGGTGCATATCGGGCTTGCGGGCGTTGTGCTGACACGGTTCCTTGCGACGGGCCTGACGTAAGGGTACCGCTGCAGTTGATCGTCTAGATGGAGGTTGACGCCATACGCGGATGAAACGGTGCCTTCTTCGTCCGGATCAGTAAAACCCCACCTCGCGGACATCAATCCAAGCGTCGTGGTCGCGGCCATAGGCCACAATGGCGACCGAGGCTAGACTGCCGGGCCGGGGAACGCTGCGCAACAACGCGCCAGAAGCGGCGAAGGATTCCAATGGCAGGCGCACTTCGGCCCAGCTTTGGCTCACATCGAACCCTGCCTGATAATACTGCCACGGCAACATCGTGCCGCCGGTGCGAAGGTGCACGAAATAGCGTTGGTTGTTGCCGCGCACCATCAACCTCACGCCGGTTGTGCCTTCGGGCGGCGGGTTGGCAAGGTCCAGCCGCATCTGGATGAACCCACCGCTGTTGGCCGTGCTGACGCGACCCGCCATCCGCGCAAAGGCGTGGCCGTCCTCTGTGGCAAAGTCGACGCCTCCGGTAGACACGCCCCCCATCACCTGATCGGTGAAAAACCGCCAGCGGGTTTCAGGCTGCATCTTGAAATCCTCGATCATCGCAGTTTGCGCGGGCGGCGTTTCGGCGATAACGGGCGGCAGAGCCGCACATATCAATGCTGCCGCCATCAAGAGTGGGATTAAACCGCGTGATGACATCATGGCCTCCAGGCCGATCTTGCACTGCGCATGCTACCAGTGCTGTGTTCCGGGCGCACCCTTGATCTGCCCGTCCAGATTTGGCGTGACCCAGCCACCATAAAAGTTGCCCGGCTGCGGGATGACGCGCAGATCACCGACCCAAACTTCATCCATCAGGGCGGCGTAAAACGCGACATGTCCCGCAATTGCAGCAAAAGGCGAAGTGGGGGTGTCATAGGCCCAGGCGGCGCGGCAGGCGGCCGCAGATCCCGCCATCACGTCAAAATACCGGGCAACTCCCTTCCATTCGCAAAAGCTGCTCCCTTGCGCCGGGTTCAGGGTGGCGTGAATATCTTGCAGTGGCAGGTCATAGGTCGGCGCGTGGTGGGTCTCCAGCACCCGCAGGGCGCGCGTGGTGTCCGCGACGAGCGCGCCGCCAAGCCGAAGGATGATGCGCTGCGGCACCGGTTCCAGCGCCGGGGGGCGCGGGTAGGACTGGACGTTCTCGCGCGGAAGGTCGTTCATATGGCAGCCTCCACCGCAGCGGGTTTCTGCGCGACCCCCATGTAGAGAATGGCAGTCAAGGGCAGGGGGCCGAAGGTCAGATCGCCCCGGCGATTGATGCCACAAGGGCCAAGGCCAGTAATAGGGCCCGGCAGCAGCCCTGCACCCTGCAGCGCCGCGCGCAATTCGGCGGGCTTGATGAACATCGCCGGATCATGCGTCCCGCGCGGCAACAGGCGCATCATATCTTCGGCGATGGTGATGGTGGCCAGCCGGGCAAGGGGGTTTCGGTTGATCGTGTCGAACAGGAACAACCCGCCGGGGCGCAGGGTGCGTGCGACCTCAGACAAAACCTTGTTCAGGTCGGCCACATGCTCCAGCACATCGACGCACACCACAGCGTCAAAACTCGCGTCGTCATAGGGCAGGGCCTCACCCACCCCCACATCATACCCGATGCGCAGTTTGCCTTCGCGGGCATGGGCGCGGGCGGCGTCGATCGCCTCGGCGGCGGGGTCGATGCCGGTGACGTCAGCGCCCCGTAGCGCAAGGGCCTCGGCCATGAAGCCCCCGGCGCAGCCAAGGTCGAGAACGGTTTTGCCCGCCCAGTCGATCTGGCGGTCGAACCAGGCCAGCCGCCCGGGGACAAGGTTCTTCAGCGTGCGAACCCAGCGAATGTCATCCGACCACCAGCGGTCAGCCACCTTGTCGTAGATCGTCAGGTCATTGCGCATCGGGGCGGTCCTTGGTCAAGCGGGGCAGGGCATAAGGTACTTCAGCGCGATACCGCGCGAAGCGGTCACCGTAGCGCTGGGCAAAGCGGCGTTCCTTCAAGCGCGGGGCAATCAGGCAATAGGAAGTAAAGCTGATGGCCAGAACCAACTGATCCGGTGTCCAGACCGGGACGGTCCACAGCGTCAGGGCAAAGGCCACATAGATCGGTTGGCGGATCAGGCGGAACAGCCCTTGGGTCGGCATATCGGGAAACACCGGCCGAATGCGCGCCATAAGCGACATCCACCCCAATGCACCGGACTGAACCTCGGCTCCGGCGTCAAAGCTGGCTTTCAGCAGGATCAGCCAGCTTGCGCCATAGGCCGCCGTGACCGCCCAGAACACCGTCCCCTCGGCGCGCCACCACACGATGCCCGACGGCGTCCATAGTGCGAACAGCGCCAGAAGCTGGGCCGAAGCGATGATGGCATAGGTGGTAGTGGCCAGCGTTCGCCCGTGCGGGCCGGGGATCATCCGGGCCAACAAGCGCCCGCCGGGGCCGGTCAAAAGCAGCGAATGGGCCAGCGGAAACTGGATGATCAGGGCGGCATTAGCCAGCGCCCCCCATGGCCAG
>JAACVA010000214.1:9238-18527 GCA_009992615.1 Rhodobacterales bacterium | reverse complement strand
GCGTGTCGCCCAATCTCAGGAATGCGATCGTGGCCACCGAGGACCGGCGGTTTTACCACCACTTCGGGGTGTCGCCCCGGGGCATTGCCAGCGCGGTCAAGATCAACCTGTCCGAAGGGCGCAGTGCCCTGTCGGGGCATGGCGGCTCGACGATCACCCAGCAGACAGCCAAGCTGTTGTGCCTTGGGGTGGATTACGATCCCGAGGTCTGGAAATCCGAAGCGGATTACGAAGCCGACTGTCGTGAAGGCAGCGTGTGGCGCAAAGTCAAGGAGGCGGTCTATGCCTTTGGGCTTGAGGCGCGCTATTCCAAGGATGAAATCCTGACAATCTATATGAACCGGGCCTTTCTGGGTGCTGGTTCGCGCGGATTCGAGGCCGCGGCGCAGCGGTATTTCGGCAAATCCACAACCCAGGTTTCCCCAGCCGAGGCGGCGATGCTGGCCGGTCTGCTGGTCGCGCCGACGCGCTATGCCCCGACCAACGATCTGGAACGCTCGCAGCGCCGCGCGCTGACCGTTCTGCGCTTGATGGAAGAGCAGGGCTTCCTGACCACGGCCGAGGCGGCAGCGGCCCGCGCCAATCCAGCCGAGTTGTCCGATGCCGCCGAGGCGCGGGCGGGGGGGTATTTTGCCGACTGGGTGATGAATGCGGGCCCCGATTTTCTGACCCGCGACACCACCGAAGACGTGATCCTGCGCACCACCTTCGACGCAGGTTTGCAACGGGCGGCTGAAGATGCGCTGGATTTCGTTTTTGAAACTAAGGTGCGCGGCGGCAGCAAGGCCCAGGCCGCCATAGTGGTCATGTCGTCGGATGGCGCGGTGCGCGCGATGGTGGGCGGCCGCAAGTTCAAGGGCGTGGCGGGCCAGTTCAACCGCGCGATCATGGCCAAACGGCAAACCGGCAGCGCGTTCAAGCCGTTTGTCTATGCCACCGCGCTGGAACTCGGCCATTCCCCCAACGACGTGGTAATGGACAGCCCGCTGACCCTGAACGTGCCAGGCAGTGGTGCCTGGTCGCCGAAAAATTATACCAAGGATTTCAAGGGCGCGGTGACGCTGACGCAGGCGCTGAAAGAATCGCTGAACATTCCTGCGGTGCGGGTGTCGGAATCGGTGGGCCGGGAAAACGTGCGCCGCGTGGCCGAGGATTTCGGCATCGCGTCCGATCTTGCACTGGGGCCGGCGCTTGCGCTGGGGGCGTCGGAATCGACATTGCTTGAGATGACCGGCGCCTATGCCGGCATTTTGAACGGTGGCACCTCGGTGCGCCCCTATGGATTGCTGGAACTGCGGTTGAAGGGCGATGACACGCCGTTGATTGGTCAGGACGGCGGCCTGGGCGAGCGTGTGATCTCGCGCGGGGCAGCGGAACAGCTGACCTATATGATGCACGAGGTGGTACAAAGCGGCACAGGCACCCGGGCCCGGCTGGATGACCGTCAGGCGGCGGGCAAAACCGGCACGACCCAGGCGGCGCGCGATGCGTGGTTTCTGGGTTTTACCGCCGATTATGTCGCCGGGGTCTGGATGGGTTATGACGACAACACGCCGCTGACCGGCGTCACCGGCGGTGGCCTGCCTGCCGAGATCTGGCACGAGGTGATGGTGCGTGTGCATCAGGGCCTGCCTGTGGCGCCGCTGCCCATGCGCCGACCTGCCGCCCCGGCACAGACGCCTGCCCTGATGCCCGATCAGGGCAATATGGCGGGGGCCAGCTCCGCCAACGTGCGGCCCGCCCCGGCGCAACCCGTTCCGGTGCAGCGGGCACCAGACCTGGTGGAGCGGATATTGAAGGATGTGCTGGGCGGGTTGCTGGGGCGCAGCAACTGACCGCCCCGTCTGGGCTTTGATGTCGCGGTTGGTGGTCGGGGCTGGTGTGCTGCGGGAATGTTGGCATTTCCGTTCAAGGCTATTTAAGATTATATGTGCTAAAGAAAACGTGGCGCGCAACGTCTGGTGTAAACCGAAGCGTTTCGCACAGGTGCCGCACAACGCGGTCGATCAGAGGCAACATGGCGCAGTCACGACACAACAGCACGGCCGCAGGCCGGCACGAACTGGCCCGTGTGCGGGCGGAAAGCCGCACTTTGTTCTGGATCGTCGCACTGTTCAGTCTTTTCGTGAACATGCTCATGTTGACCGGGCCGATTTTCATGTTGCAGGTCTATGACCGGGTGCTGGGCAGTCGCAGCGTGGAAACCCTGTTGGGGCTGTTCATCCTGATGAGTTTCCTGTTTCTTATCATGGGCATACTGGACCACACCCGCGCCCGCATTCTGGCGCGGATCGGTGCGCGGTTTCAGGCGCGGCTGGATCGGCGGGTGTTTGCGGCGATGGTGCGCAAGGCTGCCGTCGCGCCGGAAAAAGAGGCAAATGCAACCAATAACCTGCGCGATCTCGAAGCGGTTCAGCGCGGGCTGGCGTCGCCCGTGGTGACCGCCCTTTTCGACATGCCCTGGACACCGGTGTTTCTGATCGCCATTGCGATCTTCCACCCCTGGCTGGGGATGCTTGCGATTGCCGGGGGGCTGCTGCTGGTAGGGGTGGCGGTGACCAATCAAATGACGACAGTCGGTCCGGTAACCCGTGCGAATCAGGCCACACTGCGGGCTGAACGGATGGCGGAACAGATCCGGGTCGAAGCTGAGTTGGTTCGCTCGCTCGGGATGCAGGGTGCGACGTTCAGCCGTTGGCAAACGCTGCGCGATGGCTCGCTGCGCGAAAATGTCGCCGCCGCCGATCTGGGGGGCGGGTTTTCGGTGACGTCGCGCACCTTTCGGCTGTTTCTGCAATCGGCCATGTTGGGCCTAGGGGCGTATCTCGTGCTGCAACAGCAGTTGACGCCGGGTGCGATGATTGCCGCATCAATCCTTCTGGGGCGGGCCCTTGCGCCGGTGGACATGGCGCTGGGCCAGTGGCAGGTGGTGCAACGGGCGCGCGAAGGCTGGACGCGCCTGTCCGAACTGCTGAGCCTTGTGGGCGAAGAGCCGCCGCGCACCGCCTTGCCCCGGCCGAAGGCACATCTGTCGGTCCAGCAGGTCACGATCATTCCGCCCGGTGAACAACAGGCCAGCGTGCGTATGGTCAGTTTCGATGTTCAGCCGGGCGAGGCCGTCGGCATCATCGGCCCGTCGGCCAGCGGCAAATCCACATTGGCGCGAGCGCTGGTGGGGGTGTGGCGCCCTTCGGGCGGCAAGATCCGCCTGGATGGTGCATCGCTGGACCAATATGAACCTGATGTTTTGGGTCAATATATCGGTTACCTGCCCCAGAGGGTGCAGCTGTTCGACGGCACCATCGCCCAGAATATCGCCCGCCTGAAACCCGATGCCCGCGACGAAGACATCGTGACGGCAGCGAAAAAGGCGGCGGCCCATGACATGATCCTGAAGATGCCCGATGGTTATGATACCGTGGTCAATCCGACTGGCGGGCGGTTGTCGGGCGGCCAGATGCAGCGGATCGGACTGGCCCGCGCGATGTACGGCGATCCGGTGTTGCTGGTGCTGGACGAGCCGAATTCGAACCTCGACAACGAGGGGTCCGAGGCGCTGAACGTCGCGATCCGGGCGATGAAAGACGCGGGCGGGGCGGTGCTGATCATGGCCCACCGTCCCGCCGCCATCAAGGAATGTGACAAGCTTTTGGTGCTGGAGGGGGGAATGCGCCGCGCCTTTGGCCCGCGCGACGAGGTTTTGCGCGATATGGTCAGCAATCACAAACAGATCGCCGCCGCCCCCGCACGGGCGGGCGTGCAATGAGCGGTGCGCAGCCCTGGTCGGCGCGTCGCCCGATCGTCATCGGGCTGCTGGCGCTGGTCACACTGGTGGGCGGGTTTGGCACCTGGGCGGCGTTCACCCAGATTTCCGGCGCGATCATCGCCTCGGGCCAGATCGAGGTGGATCGCAATCGCCAGATCGTGCAGCACCCCGATGGCGGGGTTGTGGCCGACATATTGGTGTTCGAGGGCGACGCTGTTGTTCAGGGGCAAACCCTTGTGCGGCTGGACCCGACGCTGTTGCAATCCGATCTGACAACCGTCGAAAGTCAGCTGTACGAACTGATGGCACGGCGCGCCCGTCTGGCCGCCGAGCGGGATGTGGTTGACGGGATCACCTTCGATGCCGAGTTGCTGGAGGTTGCGGCGCGCCAGCCCGAGGTGGCTGAACTGGTCGAGGGCCAGCGCCGCCTGTTCGAGGCGCGGGTGTCATCAAACGCCCAGCAAATCGAACAGCTGCGCCTGCGCCGCCAACAGATTGCCAGCCAGATCGGCGGCATCCTGGCCCAGCAAGAGGCATTGAAAACCCAGCTGTCGCTGATTGGCGAAGAACTGGCCAGCCAACAGGTGTTGTTGGACCGTGGTCTGGCGCAGGCCAGCCGGGTGCTGGCCCTGCAACGGGAGGATGCCCGCCTGCAAGGCACGATGGGTGAACTGACGGCGGGGGCTGCCCAGGCGCAAGAGCGGATCACCGAGACCGAGTTGGAGATTTTGCGCCTCGCCACCACCCGGCGGGAAGAGGCGATCACCCAGACGCGCGATCTGCAATACCGCGAACTGGAACTGGCCGAACGACGTCGCTCGCTCAAGGAACGGCTGTCGCGGCTGGACATTCGCGCGCCGGTTGGTGGCATCGTCTATGGCATGACCGTGTTTGCCGAGCGTTCGGTTATCCGGCCCGCCGATCCGGTTCTGTTCATCGTGCCGCAGGATCGGCCTTTGGTGATTGCCGCCCGGGTTGCCGCGATCCATATCGATCAGGTCTATTTGGGGCAGGATGTGATTTTGCGGTTCTCGGCGTTCGATTCCCGCACCACACCGGAATTCTTCGGCGAAGTGACGCAGATTTCGGCAGATGTCTTTGTGGATGAGGCGTCGCAGGGTTCATTCTATCGGGCCGAAATTGAGTTGAAGACCGATGAGATCGAGAAGCTGCCTGAAAACCTGGTGCTGATACCGGGTATGCCGGTCGAGGCTTTTCTGCGCACCGAAGACCGTACACCGATCGCTTATCTGGTGCGTCCGTTCACTGATTATTTTGCCAAGGCGTTTCGCGAAGGTTGAGGCTTGGGCCGTTGTATTGGCCCGCGTCGCAGGATAGCCTTTGGTTGCATCGCACCGAAAAGGAGAGCCCATGGGCCGCTATGAAACCCGCCTGGCCGAATTGGGCGTAACCCTGACGACCGCCCCCGCGCCCGCTGCTAATTACGTGCCTTGGGTGATCGTCGGCGACACAGTCTATGTTTCGGGCCAGATTTCCCAGACTGCCGAAGGTTTCATCACCGGCAAGGTGGGTGCCGATCTGACCGTCGAGCAGGGGGCGGCAGCCGCTAAAACCTGCGGGATCAGCCTGTTGTCACAGGTCAAGGCGGCCTGCGGTGGCGATCTGGATCGGCTGGTGCGGGTGGTCAAGTTGACCGGGTTTGTCAATTCCCATGGGGATTTCGGCGATCAGCCCAAGGTGATCAACGGCTGTTCCGATTTTCTGGTGCAGGCGTTGGGCGATGCCGGGCACCACTCCCGCAGCGCGGTCAGCGCGGGCGCCCTGCCGTTCAATGTTGCGGTCGAAATCGAAGGGGTGTTTCAAATAAAATGATATTGTCCGCTGAATTTCTTGCCACGCCTTTTGCTCATCGTGGGCTGCATGATCTGGCACTGAACCGCCCGGAAAACAGCCGCGCCGCGTTTGCGGCCGCCATTGCCGGGGGGTATGGGATTGAGCTGGACGTGCAGCGTTCGGCCGACGATGGGGCGATGGTGTTTCACGACGACGGGTTGGACCGGCTGACCGATGAAACCGGGCCGGTCGCCGGGCGCGATGCGCGCACGCTGGGCGCCATCACCCTGCGCGGCGGTGATGAAGGCATTCCGACCCTTGCCGAGGTCTGCGCGCTCGTCTCGGGGCGGGTGCCCTTGCTGGTCGAGATCAAGGATCAGGATGGTGCGCTGGGTCCGGCGGTCGGCCTGTTGGAAAAGACGGTGGCGGATGTGCTGGGTGGTTATGGTGGGCCGGTGGCGGTGATGTCATTCAACCCCCATTCCATGGCCGCTTTGGCGCGACTGTTGCCCGATGTGCCGCGTGGCCTGACCAGCTGTGCCTTTGATCCCGCCCATTGGGCTGCGTCGCCCGAAACCTGTGCAGATCTCGCAACGATCCCTGATTATGACCGCGTGGGTGCCTGTTTCATCAGCCACGACCACACCGATCTGGAAAATCCGCGGGTGGGCGACCTGAAACTGCAAGGCGCGGGTATCCTGTGCTGGACGATCCGTAGCCCAGTGCAAGAGGCGCGTGCCCGGCGCATCGCCCAAAACATCACGTTTGAGGGGTATGTCCCTGCGAAGGCTTGACCCAGGCGGGATCCACGCCACCTTTGCGCCGTCATGAGCGAAACCGAAATCACCGTCGACGTCCTGTCAAGCCTCGCGCAGATCGCGCCCGAGGAATGGGATGCCTGCGCCTGCCCGGAAATCGCAGATGGTGGGCGGCCGTTTGATCCGTTCACCACCCACCGGCTTCTTTCGGCCATTGAAGACAGCAAAAGCGTCGGCCCCGGCACCGGTTGGCAGCCCCGCTATCTCGTGGCGCGGTCGGGCGACACGGTGATCGGCTGTGCGCCGATGTACGCCAAGGGGCACAGCCAGGGCGAGTATATTTTCGATCACAACTGGGCCCATGCATATGAGCGGGCAGGCGGCCGATATTACCCGAAGTTGCAGATCGCCGTGCCGTTCACCCCCGCCACGGGCCGCCGTTTTCTGACCCGCCCGGGGTATTTTGAGCCGGCCCTGACCGCGTTGGTGCAAGGGGCCGTGCAACTGGCCCGACAAAACCGGCTGTCATCGCTGCACGTCACGTTCTGCACCGGCGACGAGGCGGCGGCGGGCGTCGAGGCCGGGCTGATGCACCGCACGGGCCAACAGTTTCACTGGATCAACGAAGGCTATGGCAATTTCGATGCCTTCCTGGCGCAACTGTCCAGCCGCAAGCGCAAGAACATCCGCAAGGAACGCAGCGTCGCCCAAGGGTTCGGCGGCGAGATCGTGCACCTGACCGGCGACCAGATTCAGCCGCACCATTGGGATGCGTTCTGGCAATTCTATCAGGACACCGGCGCGCGCAAATGGGGCACGCCCTATCTGACGCGGCGATTTTTCGACATCGCACAGGATCGGCTGCGCGACGATATTCTGTTGATCTATGCGATGGACGGCGACCGGGCGGTGGCGGGGGCGTTGAACGTGATCGGGCGCGATGTACTGTATGGCCGCTATTGGGGCTGTGTACAGGATTATCCCTGCCTGCATTTCGAGGCATGTTACTATCAGGCGATAGAGTATGCCATCGCCCATGGGCTGAAACGGGTCGAGGCGGGGGCGCAGGGCGAACACAAACTTGCGCGCGGTTATTTGCCCCGGCCCACCCACTCGCTGCATTGGATCGCAGACCCCGGCTTTGCCCGTGCGGTTGAGGAATATCTCGTGGCCGAGCGCGCGGCGGTGGATGAGGAAATCGACGTGCTGACCAGCTATGGCCCGTTCCGCAGATCGAAAGGAGAGGACGAATGAGCGATTTGCTGACCGAAGGACAGCGCGCCGGTGATCTGGCCGCAGTGTTGGCCGCAGGTTGGGCCATGGTCGAGGGGCGCGATGCCATCTCGAAGAGTTTCAGGTTCAAGGATTTCGGTTCTGCGTTCGGCTTCATGACCCGCGCGGCGCTACATGCGGAAAAGCTTGATCATCATCCTGAGTGGTTCAACGTCTACAATCGGGTTGATGTGGTGCTCACCACCCATGATTGCGCCGGGCTGAGCGTTCTTGACTTGCGGCTGGCCCGGACGCTGGATGAACTGGCGGCATAAGGCCCCCACGCGGTGCGGGGGCCTTTGGTGTATCAGATCGCGGCGACCATCGCCTCGCCCCCTGAGATTTCGCAGGTGCCCGGGCTTTCCTCAAGGTGCAGCACCTTGACGACCCCATCTTCGACCAGCATCGCATATCGTTTGGAACGGGCGATGAAACCGGCGGGTGGCGCGGTGAAATCCAGGCCGATGGCTTTGGTGAACGTGCTTTCCGCGTCACCCAACATGGTGATTCCGGCGGCGGTGGCGCCGGTGCTTTCGCCCCAGGCCTTCATCACGAAGGGATCGTTCACGGAAATGCAGATCACCTCATCCACGCCCTTGGCGGCCAGTGCATCCTTGGCGCTGATGAAGCTGGGCACATGGGCCGTGGTGCAGACGCCGGTATAGGCACCGGGCAGGCCAAATATCACCACCTTGCGGTCTTTGATATGCGCGCCCAGATCCACACCTTCGGGGCCGTTTTCGCCCATTTTCAACAGGGTTGCGGTGGGCAGGTGATCGCCGACAGTGATGGCCATGGAATAAGTCCTTTCGTTGGATTGCAAAAACTCTCGTGGTGCATATAGGCTGCGGATGTAACACTGACCAGCATCGCCGGGGGCATATGGCAGAAATCGTGGCAATCGGTGGCGGACAGGCCGGGGCGTCTTTGGTGGCGCGGCTGCGTGAGGCGGGGTTTGACGGCGGCATCACCCTGATCTGCGGTGAAAATGTGCCGCCCTATCAGAGGCCGCCTCTGTCGAAGGCCTATCTTCTGGGCGAGATGGACGAGGCGCGTTTGTATCTGCGGCCCGAAAGCTTTTATGCTGAAAAGGGCATTTCCCTGCGGCTGGGCGTGCCGGTCACGGCGATTGACCGGGCGTCCAAGACGGTGACGGCGGGTGATGCGGTTCTTTCCTATGATCATCTGGCGCTGACCACCGGATCGGTGCCGCGCCGGCTGCCCGCCGCCATCGGCGGTGCGCTTGCGGGGGTGCATGTCGTGCGCAGCCTGCGCGATGTCGATGCCCTGCGCCCGGTGGTTCGGGCGGGGCAGCGGGCGCTGATCGTCGGCGGTGGCTATATCGGGCTTGAGGCGGCGGCGGTGGCGACAAAGCTGGGTGTATCGGTCACGCTGGTGGAACTGGCGCCGCGCATTCTGCAACGGGTGGCGGCGCCGCAAACGTCGGACTATTTCCGCGCGCTGCATCTGGCGCATGGGGTGGATATCCGCGAAGGGCTGGGGTTGGAGCGGTTGCTGGGCACAGACAAGGTGACCGGGGCCCGGTTTGGCGACGGCAGCGAGATCGCGGTGGATTTCGTTGTCGCTGGTGTTGGCATCACGCCGGACTCTGCGCTGGCTGGACAGGCGGGTGTCGTGGTGGACAACGGCATCGTTGTTGATGCCCAGGGTCGCACGTCTGACCCGTTCATCTGGGCGG
>JAACVA010000214.1:4687-9150 GCA_009992615.1 Rhodobacterales bacterium | reverse complement strand
CGACAACATGCTGGGCGGCGGGCGCGATTACGATCCGCGGCCGTGGTTCTGGTCGGACCAGTATGATGTGAAGTTGCAGATCGCCGGGCTGAACACCGGCTATGACCGGGTGGTCGTGCGCGGGACAGGGGCCAGTGTCAGCCACTGGTATTTCGCGGGCGGCACCCTGTTGGCGGTGGATGCGATGAACGATCCGCGCGCCTATATGATTGGCAAACGGCTGATCGAGGCAGGCAAATCCCCCGCCGCGGCGGTTATCGCCGACCCGACCACCGACATGAAGGCGCTGTTGCGGGCGTGAGGATCATCGGTGGGCGGATGCGGGGCACGACGCTGGCCGGTGTGGGGGCGGGCGATCCGGCGGCGCATCTGCGCCCCACTACCGACCGGGTGCGCGAATCGGTGTTCAACCTGCTGTTGAATGGCGGCTATGGCAATCCGGTGGCCGAGGCGCGGGTGCTTGACCTGTTCGCGGGCACCGGCGCATTGGGGCTTGAGGCGCTGTCGCGCGGCGCCGCCCATGTGACGTTTGTCGAAAGCGGGCGCAAGGCGCAGACGCTGATCGGCGCCAACATCGTCAAATGCCGTGCGGAAGATGTCACCACCCTGTTGCGCGTAGACGCCACCCGCCTTGGCCCCTGCGCCGTGCCCTATGATCTGGTGCTGCTGGACCCGCCCTATGGCACCGATCTGGGCGCGCGGGCGCTGGCCTGTGCGCTGCGCGGCGGCTGGATCGCCGAGGGCGCGTTGGTGATGTGGGAGGATGATGCGCCGCCCGTCGCGCCTCCGGGGCTGGTACAGCGCGACCAGCGGCGCTATGGCGGCACGGTGATCACCATACTGGAGAGGGGCTGACCATGGCCGGGCTGCCGAAACTTGTGATATTCGACTGCGACGGCGTGTTGGTCGACAGTGAGCCGGCGACATCTGAGGTGATCCTGGCCAGTTTTGCCCGCCATGGTCTGCACATGGACGCGGAAGAGGCCGACGCCCTGTTTGTCGGCACCACCATGAAACACGCCGAGACAGAGGCGCGCCGGCGTGGTGCCGCCCTGCCCGTGGATTGGATGACGGTGGTCTATGGTGAAATTCACGACCGGCTGCGCGAAGGTGTGCCGCTGATCGACGGTGTTCTGGCGGTGCTGGACGGGCTGGATGCGGTGGGGGTGCCGTATTGCGTGGGCAGCAACGGCAGCGAAACCAAGATGGGTATCACGCTGACGCCATCGGGGTTGCACGCGCGGCTGTCGGGCCGGCTGTATTCGGCGCATACTCTGGGCGTGGCCAAGCCTGATCCGGCGATGTTTCTGCGGGCCGCCGCCGATTTTGGCCTGGAACCGGGCCAGTGTGTGGTGATCGACGACAGTCCCACGGGATGCACCGCCGGGGTGGCGGCGGGGATGCGCACCATCGGGTTTGCCGAACGCAGCGATCCCGCCCGCCTTGCGGCGACCGGTGCCACCCCCGTGCGCAGCATGGCTGAAGTTGCGGTGTTGCTGGGTTTGCCGATCTGACATGAAAAAACCCCGCCGTGCAAAGACGGCGGGGCAAGGTGAGTGCGCCGTGACGTTGGTTACGGTCGCACTGGCGGTAACTGGTGAAATCGCGGGTGGCGGCGGGTCAGCCCATCTCGGCGCGGATTTGTTGGCGCAGCAGGTCGATCGGCACGGTTTTCCCGTCGCGCTTGAAGTTCCAATAGGTCCAGCCATTGCACGATGGCGCACCTTCCAAGGCGGCACCCACCTGATGGATCGACCCTTTGACCTGATCGGCGATCAGCGTGCCATCGGCGCGCACCTTGGCCATCTGGCCACGGTTGTTGATCAGCATTTCGCCGGGCCGCAACATGCCGCGTTCCACCAACTGCCCAAAGGGCACACGCGGTTCGGCACGTTTGCTGCCGGTGACGGCCAGTGCCTCGCGGTCGAATTTGCGAACACGCGACAGGCGTTCTTCGGCCACTTTGCGATAGGCGTCGTCGCGTTCGATCCCGATGTAATCGCGGCCCAGCATCTTGGCCACAGCGCCGGTGGTGCCGGTGCCAAAGAACGGGTCCAGCACCACGTCGCCCGGATTGGTCGTGCCCAGGATGACCCGGTGTAACAAAGATTCGGGTTTTTGCGTCGGGTGTGCCTTGTTGCCGTCCTCGTTCTTCAACCGTTCGTGCCCGGTGCACAGCGGCAGCACCCAATCGCTGCGCATCTGCACACCGTCGTTCAGCTGTTTCAGCGCCTCATAGTTGAAGGTGTATTTGCTGGCCTCTTCCTTGGATGCCCAGATCATCGTTTCGTGGGCATTGGTCAGCCGTTTGCCGCGGAAATTCGGCATCGGGTTGGATTTGCGCCAGACCACATCGTTCAAAATCCAATACCCGGCGTTCTGCAACGCGGCTCCGACCCGGAAGATGTTGTGATAACTGCCGATCACCCAGATCGCCCCGTGGGGTTTGAGCAATCGGCGCGCCGCCTTCAGCCAGTCTTGGGTGAATGAATCGTAGGCGGCGAAACTTGAAAACTGGTCCCATGCGTCGTCAACGGCATCGACATGGGAATTGTCGGGGCGAAACAGATCGCCCTTCAGTTGCAGGTTGTAAGGCGGATCGGCAAAGATCAGATCGACCGAGGCTTCGGGCAGGCCGTTCATCAGATCGATACAATCGCCTGCAAGAATCTGATTAAATGGCAATTCTGCCGAGATGGCACAGGTTTTATGCGGCCGTGCCGTGGCACCGCCTTTGGATTTGATCGTCATTGTCTGCCTCTGTTCCGGCGCCTTTGGTGGCGTCCCGTGTTCTTGCAGACAGTGTGATTCATTGGCGAATCGGGGTCAATTTCTTTTTGAATCAGGAGGTTAGTTAATCTTCTTGATACAACATCTTGTGGATCGGTTTGAACGAACGCCTATGGTGTGGGGTCACCCCTAACAATTTCAGCGCCGCGATATGCGCCGCCGTGCCATATCCGGCGTTGGTTTCCCAACCATAGCCCGGATGCTGTTGCGCGAGGGCCACCATACCTGAATCCCGCCTGATTTTTGCCACAATTGAGGCCGCCGCGATACTGACCGAACGGCCGTCACCGCCCACCACGCATTGCCCGGCACAGGGCATGTCGCGCGGCATCTGGTTGCCGTCGATCAGAGCGAAGTCGGGCATCCTGCGCAGCCCGCGCAGGGCGCGCACCATGGCAAGGTGACTGGCGCGCAGGATGTTCAGGTCTTCGATCTCATCGACACTGGCCTCGGCCACCGACACCTCGGCGCTGTCCAAGATCAGCAGCGACAACCGTTCGCGGGCCTTGCGGCTGAGCTTTTTCGAATCGTTCAGGCCCGCCGGGATCTGCGCCGGGTTCAGAACCACCGCCGCCGCCATCACCGGCCCGGCCCAGGGGCCGCGACCCACCTCGTCAACTCCGGCGATGCGGATGTGACCCTTGGCGCGCAGGGTTCGTTCGAGATGATCGTCGGGACAGGACATTTGGTTTGTCTAGCGGGGACGCCACGAAAGAGAAAGGCCCGGCACACCGGGTGCCGGGCCAATTCAACAGGAAGGGAGGCGCGCCATCGCCGAGACGTGCCCACGGGGACGGTGTTACGCCACCAGACGATACCCGCCGCTTTCGGTGACCAGAAGGCGCGCATTCGAAGGGTCGGGTTCAATCTTCTGGCGCAGGCGATAAATGTGGGTCTCCAACGTATGGGTTGTCACACCGGCGTTATAGCCCCACACCTCGTGCAGCAATACCTCACGCTCGACCACGCCATCGGGGGCGCGGTAAAGGAATTTCAGGATATTGGTTTCTTTCTCGGTCAGACGGATTTTCTTGTCCTGTTCGTCGATCAACATCTTCATTGCCGGCTTGAAGGTGTACGGCCCAAGTTGAAACACTGCATCTTCGGATTGTTCGTGCTGGCGCAGTTGCGCACGGATTCGCGCCAGCAGGACCGGAAAGCGGAACGGTTTGGTGACATAATCATTGGCGCCTGCGTCAAGCCCAAGGATGGCATCGGCGTCGCTGTCGTGGCCGGTCAGCATGATCGCGGGGCATTTCACCCCCTGCTTGCGCATCAGACGACACAATTCGCGCCCGTCTGTATCGGGCAGACCCACGTCAAGGATCATCAGGTCGAACAACCCGGCTTTGACCTGATTCAATGCTTCTTGTCCGGTGCCGGCCTCGAACACGTCGAAATCTTCGGTCATCATCAATTGTTCGCTCAAGGCGTCGCGCAGATCGTCATCGTCATCGACCAGCAGGATTTTTTTCAGGCTCGACATGATGTTCCCTCCACTCTTTGACGTACTTGTGACGCGAATCGCTTCCACGCAAGAAATGCTGCACAACTCTCACGCGGACGTGTCCGACATGTGGGAAATGTTTCACTTCCCCGATGGTTGCCCCTAGATATGCCTTTGAAAGGCGGATGCCCATGTTTCTCGATCCCACCCCGGCCGAACATCTGGC
>JAACVA010000214.1:0-4632 GCA_009992615.1 Rhodobacterales bacterium | reverse complement strand
GGGGCGGTTCTGGTGGCTGCGCCCGAGGTGTTGCCGCCTGAACGGTTTGCCGGGCTTCTGGCCATGGGGGGGGCGTTTCTGGCGATCACCCATTGGCGGGCGGAAACGCTGAAAACCCCTGTCTATGACGGCGATCTGACCCGCCTTGCGCTGGGGCCCGGTATGGATCTGGCCCGTCTGCGGGCGATTGTCGATCCCGCCGACGATTTGCGCGCGCCGATGAAAGGGCCGTTTCGTGCGGTGCGTGACGGCGACGCCGATCTGGCGCGTGCCGCCATCGCGCTGTTGAAATCGGCGCGGTTGCTGCCCGGCGCGCTGTTGGTGCCGGTCGATCATTTGCCGCCCGCCCTGACGGTGATCGACCTTGACGATCCCGGTCTCGATCTGTCCGCCGATGCGGCGGTCACGCGGGTGATTGCAGCGCGCCTGCCAATGGCGGCGGCGGGGGCGGGACGGCTGCACATCTTTCGCCCCGACGACGGGCTGGAAGAACACTATGCCGTCGAGGTCGCTCAGGTGGACCGCAGCGCGCCGGTGCTGACACGGCTGCACTCGGCCTGCTTCACCGGAGATGTGCTGGGGTCGCTCAAATGCGATTGCGGCCCGCAGTTGAACGGAGCGCTGGCGCAGATGGCCGAGGCGGGGGGCGGTCTGTTGCTGTATTTGAACCAAGAGGGGCGCGGCATTGGCCTGACCAACAAGATGCGCGCCTATTCCTTGCAGGATCAGGGGTTTGATACGGTCGAGGCGAATCACCGACTGGGGTTCGAGGATGACGAACGTGATTTCCGTATCGGTGCGCGTATTTTGCGCGCCATGGGGGTGGCCCGGGTGCGGCTGTTGACGAACAACCCGCGCAAGGTGGATATGCTGACCGCCTGTGGCATTGATGTGGTCGAACGTGTGCCCCTGCGTGCCGGCGAAAATCCGCTGAACGCCGCATATCTGCGCACCAAGGCCGCCAAATCGGGGCATCTTCTGTGACGCCCCGTGATCTGGTGCTGACGCCCCGCGGCGTGCGGTTCGGGGGGCGGTATTTTCCCTGTACAATCGGGCGCAGCGGTGTGCGCGGTGACAAGCGCGAAGGCGATGGCGCGACGCCGCGCGGCAGCCATGCAATCATCGGGATGCTGTACCGCCCGGACCGGATGCAGCAACCGGTGAAATGGGCGGTGCCGATTCGCCCCGGCGATCTGTGGTCTGACGCGCCCGAGGATGACGCGTACAATCAGATGGTTGCAGCCCCCTATGACCACAGCCACGAAGCTTTGCGCCGGGCCGACCGGTTGTATGATCTGGTGCTGCTGACCGACTGGAACTGGCCGGATGCCGAGCCGTATAAAGGCTCGGCCATTTTCCTGCACCGCTGGCGCAGGCCCGGCTGTCCGACTGAGGGCTGCATTGCCCTGCGCGCCGATCACCTGCGCGCCATTGCGCCGCGGATCACTCTGCAAACGCGGCTGATTGTCGGCTAGAGCGTGTCGCGGACAAGTGCAGTCGCCCTGCGGATCGAACGCGCTGTGCCGCGCGAACCCTGCTGCGATCCGCAGGGCGAATGGAGGAACCCAGCCCTGCGCAAACCGCACTAGACCGCGATGTCACCGGCCGGTTTGCGCACTTTGCGTATCCGCTCGCTTTCGCTTTTCAACTGACCGCAGGCGGCCATGATGTCTTCGCCCCGGGGGGTGCGGATCGGGCTGGCATAGCCGGCCTTGTAGATGATGTCGGCGAATGCGCGGATGCGGTTGTTGGAGGACCGCTGATAGGGTGCGCCGGGCCATTCGTTGAACGGGATCAGGTTGATCTTGGCCGGAATGCCATGGATCAGATCGACCAGACGACGGGCGTCGTCATCACTGTCGTTCACGTCTTTCAACATCACATATTCAAAGGTGATACGCTCGGAATTGGACGCGTTGGGATAGCTGCGCAGGGCATCCAGAAGGGTGGCGATGTTCCACTTCTTGTTGATCGGCACCAGTTTGTCGCGCACCGCGTCGGTGGTGGCGTGGAACGATACCGCCAGCAGACAGCCGATCTCTTCGGCTGTGCGGGCGATTTCCGGCACGACGCCGCTGGTCGACAGGGTGATCCGGCGACGCGACAGGGAAATTCCCTCTGGGTCCATGGCGATCTTCATCGCGTCGCGCACCGCCTCGAAATTGTACAGCGGTTCACCCATCCCCATCAGAACGATATTCGACAGCAGGCGGGTTTCGTCCTTGGGCGCGCCGGGCACCGGCCATTCGTCCAGATCGTCGCGCGCCAACAGGATCTGGCCGACGATTTCACCCGCCGTCAGGTTGCGCACCAATCGCTGGGTGCCGGTGTGGCAAAATGAACAGGTCAGCGTGCAGCCCACCTGCGACGAAATGCACAACGTGCCGCGCCCCTCGTCGGGGATATAGACGGTTTCCACCTCGTGCCCGCCGGTGATGCGCACCAGATATTTGCGGGTGCCATCGGCGCTGACATGGCGTTCAACCACCTGGGGAAGCCCGACAGCGAAATGTTCGGCCAAGAGCGCGCGATAGGGTTTGGCGAGGTTGGTCATCTGGTCGAAATCGCGCACGCCGCGTTCATAGATCCAGGCCCAGATCTGGCTGGTACGCATCCGCGCCTGCCGTTCCGGCGTGCCGACAGCAATCAGCGCCGCCTGCATGGCGTCGCGCGTCAGGCCGACAAGGTTGACAGGCCCTTCATCCGACAGCTTGCGCGGCAGGGTCAGAACGTCTTGGGTGATCGGTGCGGTGGCGGACATGGGCGAGGCTCCGGACAAAGGCTGTGCCGCCTATATGGTATCCGCACACAGATTACAAAGTGTCAGCTGCAACGCCCGATCGGCGGTACAACAGGTGCCCCGGCAAATCGGATCGTGCGTCTGTCAGTTGGCGCAGCGTTTGCCGGCCTCGTCCATGGCGGCGGTGAAACCGAACAGCGAAAATGTGTCTTCCGTCTGGGTGCCCCGCGCCGATCGGGCGGTCAGCACAGCCTCGGATCCGCGACGCAACGCCGCGACAATCTTGGCATCTTCTTCATTCGAGGCCGGCCAGGCCCATTCGCCATCAACGAACAGATCAAAGGCTGTGCCGCCGACGTCAAGTTTGACGGTCGATCCGGGCGCAAAAGGATAGCCACCGGTGAATGACACTTCGCCGGCAGTGCCCGATCCGGGGCGGAAACTGACAAACATCAGGATGTCGCCGCGCCGAACCGCCACGACGCGGCCATCGCGGGTGTTGACGGTTTGCTTGGGGCTCGACACGCTCCAGCATTCCTTGGGATCGTTCTCGACGAAGACGGCCCAAGCGGTTTCCACGGCGACGCGGTTGGTTGAATCGGCTTGGGCCAATGCCGCCGATGCCGCCAATGCCAGCCCCACCGTCAGGCCGATTCGTGCAAGATATGACTTCATGTTCATCGCAGTCTCCAGCTGATTCCGCCTCTTTGGGTGCGTGCCCGACCCATCTGAGGCAGGTCTTGAACAGCACGGTTCCCTTTGCAACTCTGCGGTGCGATCTTAACGGCAAATCCGCTGGCAATAAAACCCCCTGCGGCGGAAAATCGCTTAACTTTGAAAGGAAGATCCCTTGGTGACGGCTCCGGAGACGATGGTTGAGGTATGGCGCGGTGGACTGCTCGAGTCCTGGCACGCCGGGCATGGGGCCGTGTGCGATGCCGCCGGACAGGTTGTGCAGGCCTGGGGTGATCCGGGGGCGGTGATCTTTCCCCGGTCGTCCTGCAAGATGCTTCAGGCGCTGCCGCTGGTCGAAAGCGGTGCAGCAGCAGCGGCGGGGCTGGACAGCCGACGCCTGGCGCTGGCCTGTGCATCGCACCAGGGGGCGGCGCTGCATGTGGCGGCGGTGCAAGGCTGGCTGGCCGATCTGGGGCTGGGCGAACGCGATCTGCGCTGCGGGCCCGAAGCGTCACGCGACACTGACCTGAAGCTGGCGATGATCCGGGCCAACGAGGCGCCTTGTCAGGTGCACAACAACTGTTCCGGGAAACACGCGGGCTTTCTGACGCTGACGCAGCATTTGAAGGCAGGCCCCGAATACGTCGATCTGGCCCACCCGGTGCAACAGGCCGTCTGTGCCGCTATTGAGGAGGTGACTGGTGTTGACAGCCCCGGTTATGGGATTGACGGCTGTTCCGCGCCGAATTTCGCCACCACGGTCCAGGGGCTGGCCCATGCTATGGCGCGGTTTGCCGTGGCGGGGCAGGGCAGCGGCGCCCGCGACCGCGCCATGACGGCACTGCGTGACGCGATGTTGGAGCACCCCGAACTGGTCGCCGGGCAGGGGCGCGCCTGCACCGAGCTTATGCGCGCCATGGGTGGGCGCGTGGCGATCAAGACCGGGGCCGAGGCGGTGTTTGTGGCAATGATCCCCGATCTGGGGCTGGGCGTGGCGATCAAGATCGTTGATGGTGCCACCCGAGCATCGGAATGTGCGATCGCGGCGATTCTCGTGGCGCTGGGCGTGCTGGACCCCGCGCATCCAGCAACCAGGCGGCGGTTGGGTGCGGTGATCGAAAACCGCGCGGGGCTTGCCGTAGGGTCGATCGACAGGGCGCGCGGCTTTTGCGAGGGGCGACTCGTTTAGGTTTTTTGAGTATTTTTACAAAGAAGAA
>JAACVA010000182.1 GCA_009992615.1 Rhodobacterales bacterium | reverse complement strand
ACCGCGCAATTTCCTAATGGCCGAGTCCCAGAGCCATGGTTTGGAAACCCTGGATTGGCCAAGATATTTATTCTTACCCTCAATCCAGGGCATGGGAATAACGACGGCAATCACAGCACCAAAACGCATGATTTCTTTTGGTCGATGATGAACTGCAAAGCAGACTACTCGGACTATCTAGCCAACATTTCGGCAGATGGCTTGGTGTGGGGCAGACGCCATTACGGTAACTTTCTTGAACACTCCATGTCCAAAATCTGCAACTTGCGCTTAGTCGCGTACCCAAGCCCTGACAAGGCGGCCATGGGCAACATATCTGCGGCTCCTGCAGACGCCCTTCCAACAGCCAAGCTGATGCGAGATTTTGTTCATAGCTCACTGGTGCCCGCAGCTCGAAAGAGCCGTTGCCTATTGCTCGTGATGCGCTCACCGCGTGACTGGGGGTTTGGAACCCCGGAAACAGACAGCTGGGACAACGGGCTGTTTGTGTCGCGAAGCCTAAGGACTGCCTCGATCACACCAACCTCACGAGTTGGGCCTGCTATACAAGAATGGCTTAAACACACTTAGAAAGCCAGAATAAGGCAGCGGTTCACCTTCCAACCCATCGCGCCCAGAACCCCTTCTTTCGTGCGGTCTGATCCTCGATCAATGCCGTGATTTTCTGCGCCTGGTCTTTCCAATTGTCACGGTCGGCGCGGGTTTCTTCCAGCATCTCGCGCAACAGTTCAACTTCGCGCTGTAACACGCTGGTTTCAGGAGGGGTTTCAATCCCTAACACTGGTTGGGTTACATCACTTTCATCTGAAACCGCAGGCCAGACCCGGAACAGCTCTGACGCTTCAATGACCCACCCGCCACCCTCGCGCGGTGCGGCGGATAATTTTCCTTTTTTTATGGCTCTTGTGATCGTCGGAACGCTCTTTCCAACTTTCTTCGCTGCCTGCGATGCGGATAGTGACATGACCGTTACCCCACCCCTTTCATATCATAACATTGTTAGTTTTTGAAAGGGTAACGAACTTACATCAGGGTATAAAGCCTTTGCTCAAGAAAGCTGATAGCCAACCTCTTTTTGGTGCCGGACTGCGACGACCAACGCCACGTCCTTCTCCAAGCGGTATAGTGCGACATAGCCGCTTGCGCCAAAGCTGATCGGCCATGCCTGAAACTCTGGGTCCATATCATCGACGGGACGGCCAACATCCGGGTGACCCGCAACGATCTGCATCCCGTCACGGATCGCGCTGGCCGCACGTCTGGCAGCATCAGGGTTCTTCTCAGCAAGAAAACGGTAGAGGCGCTGCACATCTGCCAGCGCCGCGGGCGACCAGATCAGTTGTGGCACTCAGGCGGCTCCTGATCGACGCCTGCGGCGAGCTGGGCCAGCCAAGCGTCCGCCTCGGCATGTGTCACGTGCAGTCCGGTCTCCTGATAGGCGTTCCAGGCACGGATACCGTCCTGACGGAACGCTTCGCGCTTTTCTTCACGCTCGACGTATTGGGCAATCGCTTCGCGCATCATCCAATGCGGAGATCTATCCCGCGCTTCAGCAAGAACTTTCATGCGGCTGTGGACGTCTTCGTCCAGTTTGACGGCAACGGGGGTTGGCATGGCTTTTCCTCTATGAGTATCACTTTATAATACCTATGAAAGAAAAACATTACCAGAGCTTATCTGGTCGGGTTTTACACACCGCGCTTGGCCAGGTTCTTCAGCTCGTCGGAAATCTTGAGCTCAAACGTGCTGCGCCGACCGTCAGCCATGAGCGCAACTTCGTCCGCAAAATCGAGCACCATGCCAGCCAGGTGCCGGATCTCCGCATGGTCCGCCGCGCTAAAGGGAATGGCTTGCCCTCGGTTCTTGGCGTCGTTCATCCGCCTGGCGATCTGCGAAACGTTGTTGCCAACTCTGTTGAGCGCGCCCTTCATGGCATGCAGCGCCTCGGCCAGCTCGGCATCCGGCGCAGCCATACCACCCACATTCCGGATGACATTGCGCAACGCCTCACTCCGGTTCCGGACGCCCGCCTCTTTCAGCTTTTCATCGAACAGCGCGAGGTCCGCAGGCGACACACGACAGACCACCGTTTCGGTCCTGCTACCCCGCTCGATCTGTATCTCCCGCATGAACTGCGCACAGCGATAGACCGTGCGAACGGTGACGCCATACTCGCGCGCCAGGACTTCCGGGCGGACACCTTCGCGCATCTTTTTGGCGATGGACTGGCGGGTTGTGTGATCGAGTCTGCGGGTCATTTGTCACAAATGTAATACGTTGCTATTTCCTGCCACCCTCACACAACCGAAATCAAGCTTGCAAGGGGCAAACCTCCCGGAAACGGCTGCAAGCCGCCTGAAGGCGCTGTGAGGGGCTCTCAGGGGGCGCTGCATCAACGGAGGAAGCCACCGAACTCATGGTTAACGATTTCTAAAGCGCTCAACGGCACAAAGATGTGCTGAACAAACAACCTGGCGCGCGCAATGACTCTGATCGACCCGCAAGAATATCGGGAAGCCTTTGTGCAATATTTGCGCAAGGGAACACCGATCCGGTTTGAGACGAAGAACACTCAGCCAACCACGCATTACACCTGGCGGACACGGCGCGACGGCAAAGTGCGCTCGTCTCATGCTGAGCGCGAAGGCCAGGTTTTCTCATGGGACGATCCACCAGAAGGTGGACACCCCGGAGAAGACTATGGATGCCGCTGCACGGCGGAACCATACCTCCCACAGACCTCCGAGTTCATGGAAATCTCCCTGCAGGGCGTCTCAGGCGGCGGTGCCGCTTGGAGTAGCAGGGATTTTGTGAACCACTACTACCGAGGAAACGGTAGAGGCGTCACCGTACGCGAGACCGGCCATCTTTCCGCAATCGTTGAGGAGTACATGGCTCAGGTGGAGAGCAAGCTGAAGGACCAAGTTGCCAGAGAAGCTCGAAAGAAACGCGATGGCAGTTTCACTGACACGTTTTACAACACCTATGGCATGACCGGTGTCGTTTTCAGTATCGGCGATACGGTGATCGGCGGTGAATTTTCAGGGAACGTAGAAGAACAGCGTGGTGTCCTGAGCATGGAAGGCTCGTTTGATTTCTACTTGAGGGACGAATTTGCCGACCCTGCCGACATAGGCATTGAGGTCATTGATCCGGGCGAGACAATCTTTGAGAACATCCACAGACCCCTCGATAATTATCTCAGGGGCCGTACCGGCCTTGCGCCGCGTGGCCCCCAGCGGCTTGGTGTTCAAACCGGTGAGCCATATTCGATAACTGACGATTGGTCAGGGACGCTGAGCGGGCAAATATACTTGGACCCTGCGCGGAGTGCCTATGGATAGCTTCCGCCCTCTTTTGGCAATCGGAATGGTAGCTGCGGTTTTTGCATTGGGCTTCTTCTGGGGGGTTCCGACGCACTGCGTGCAGCTTCCCAACGGATTGAACATCGGCAAACAAGCTCTGCTCGATCTGAACCGACCATATTTCAGACCAGATATCGTTCCCAAGTTTGACAACGGTCAATCGCTGCTACCCGGCGACGCATGGCCGTTCTACGCCACAGAAACAACAGTTCACGGGCTCGCGCTAGAAGCCGATCCTGAAGATGATTTCTGGTTCGCATGGCGCGAAGACACAGGTTTGGTTCTCAAAGCTGAAAATCCTGCACTTTACGAAAAACTCGTTTCAGAAGCTGGTGCACCGATGGGAAACAAAGGCATCAATGTCGTAGGTTCTCATATAGTCATGATGGAGCTGCAAAGGCAGTCGGAATATGCCGATCAAACCTGTCGGACGCGGTGGATGGTCTTTGGCACAGGGGATCTTTAGTTTTAGGCAGGATGCATGGCCGGACGGGCTGACCTATCTGGATAACTACATCTCGGAGGACGAAGCCGACAGGCTCGCCCAGGAAATCGACGCAGCCCCCTGGCGCGCCGATCTGAAGCGGCGGGTGCAGCACTACGGCTATCGCTACGACTACAAAGCACGGCAGGCCCGACGGGAAGATTACCTTGGACCGCTACCCAAGCTGTTCCAGGGCCTTGCAGAACGGCTGACTGCAGAAGGTCATTTCCAAACCATTCCTGACCAGGTCATTATCAACGAATATCAGCCCGGACAGGGCATCTCTGCCCATATCGACTGCCAACCCTGCTTTGGAGAGACAATCGCCTCTCTGAGCCTTCTCTCGGCCTGTGTGATGCGTTTCGCTTCCCCAACCCTTTCTCAGCAAATGGAGCTACACCTCCAATCTGCGAGTCTACTG
>JAACVA010000181.1 GCA_009992615.1 Rhodobacterales bacterium | reverse complement strand
CTGCTAAAGGCGAAAATCAGTTGCCAAAAGTCATCGAAGGAATCAAGTTTACAGACGGTATCGAACACACCAATGATACCGAAAACCGCGCCGCATGATGATGCGCGTCACCCAAATTCAACCATAGCTCCAAAAAGATCACCGAACGGATCATCGACAAGTTGCTGGGGCTGGTCACAACATTCGATGATGGATTAGGCGCGCTGTGACAAGGACGAGGGCTTGCCATCCAACAAAGCCCCCAAAGTCTTCAGGATATCCAGCTTGGAAATCGGCTTGGCCAAATGCGTATCGAAACCCATGGCAAGATACTCATCAATCTGGTGCTTCAGCGCGTTGGCGGTAAAGGCGACTGTAGGGATCATCGCCCGAGACCGTTCTGCCTCTTGTTGGTGGATCAAAGCCAACGCAGTTGGACCGTCCATCGTCGGCATTGAGATGTCAAGCAGCAGCATGTCATAGCGCTCTGGGTCGTAAGCGTCGACGGCTTGTTGTCCGTCAACGACGAAGGTGCTCAACACCCCAAGGTTTTTCAACATCGCGCCCAGAATGAAACGATTTGTCTTATTGTCCTCGGCCACGAGGACGCGAAGGCCAAAAAGATCATGCCGCACGTCTTCAGCAAGCGCAGGCGTAAGGTCAGCACTCTGCACAACGCGAGGCAGAGGAAGCGTTACGTGAACACAAGTGCCCTGCCCAAGTGCGCTTTCGATCAAGATGGTCCCTTCCATCGCCGCAACCAATTGGCGTACTATCGACATGCCGAGGCCGGTTCCGCCATACTTTCGCGTTGTCGAGTTGTCGGCCTGAGTAAACGCTTCAAATACTAGGTCGGCCTGATTTTGCGTCATGCCAATGCCCGTATCGCGCACTTCCAACTTGACTGACCCGGTCGATAGCTCCCGGATAACAACGGTCACAGCGCCTTTTTCAGTGAATTTGACAGCGTTGCCCACAAGATTATGCATAATCTGCATGATGCGAACTGGATCACCACACCGAATGTCATGCGCGTCCATGTCAAACTGCATCCTGAAGCCAACACTTTTTTCAGCCGTTCTCAACGAGTATAGATCAGAAATCTTTCGTGCAATGTCAGCAGGTGAAAACGGAATGGCCTCTAAATCGATTTTTCCGGCCTCAAGTTTTGAAAGATCAAGAATATCGTTGATGATCGATAGAAGAATTTCTCCCGATTCGCAGATGACCGCGGCCATTTTCTTGTCGTCCGGGTTTGACAACGCCTCATGCAAGACCGACGCCATACCCAGAACACCGTTCAAGGGGGTTCGAATCTCGTGGCTCATATGCGCCAGGAATGTGGTTTTGACCCGGTTTGCCGCCTCGGCACTCGCACGCGCGGCCGACATTTGGGCATATAATTCCTTAAGCTGGATATTGGCACGATCTAGGCTGGCGTTTGACTCAGCTAGGGTCAGGTTCACCGTCTCAAGTTGTAGATTCTTGTTTTCGACAGCCCGCCGCGCTTCAAGCAGTTCCAACTCGAAATTTCGCCGATCCGTCGCCTCAAAAACTCCAACCCGCAAGAACGTCACTTTTCCACCAGCATCGCGGTCAGCAAAAATGTTTGCCAATGTCGGCAAGCGTCCCCCGGAGCGCGTGATGAAATCAAATGCGATCTCACTGCAAGAGGATTGCAGCACCAGCAGCGGCGCAAGATGCGTCTCAAAGAAAATGCGCCCCGGGATAGTCAGAATATCCCGAAACCTGCGCGACAAAAGGCCTTGCGGCGGCTCATCAAGGTATCGGCAAAATGTATCGTTGACACGCATGATATTCCCGTCAGGCGACAGGATCAGGTAGCCGAAGGGGGCCATGTCGAAATCGTCATTGCAGTCTCTGTGCGAGCCGGTTGTCATTCGACACCTTTGGTCGGTTGGTTTGCTTCAGGAAACGGCGAGAAAACGCTTGATCTCGCGGATCAACTCCTCTGGAGCGGTCAGATTTGGGCAATGCCCTGTTGCTTCCAGCAGAACCATCTGGCTTTTGTGAATGTGTTGGTGCACGAAATTCCCGACAGTTTCAGGCGCAATCAGGTCATCGCGGCATTGAAGCACAAGTGTATCGACGTTTACTCTCTCAAGGTCCGCTCGGTTGTCAGCTGTGAAGATTGTGCGGGCAAAGTGACGTGCAATCTGCGGATCAGCCTGACAGAAACTATTTTTCAACTCGTCTGCATGCTCGGGGCGATCCGCGTTCCCGACGATGATGGGCGCCATATGTGACGACCAGCCAAGCGGATTGCTGTCAAGAAAATCAAGAAGTTCTTCTATCTCGGATTTATCAAACCCGCCGACGTACCCCTCGTCGTTCAAGTACCGCGGCGAAGGTCCAACAAGAATGAGTTTTTTGAATGCCTCGGGGGACAGGCACGAAGCGAGCACGCCGATCATTGAGCTGACCGAATGTCCGACGAAGATTGCGTTCTTGATCTCCAGTTCCGACAGGATTCCAAGTAGATCGTTTGCATAGCCCGTGAGGCTTGAGTATTTGTCAATTGAATAGGCCGAAAGGTCCGATCCACCGGCTCCGATGTGATCAAACAGAACCACCCGGTAGTCGTCTTCAAAAGCCGGGGCCACATAGCGCCACATTACTTGACTGCAGCCGAAACCGTGAGCGAAAACAATGGCTTGGCCGTCACCGCCGCGAACATTTACGTTGTTGCGTTCAAAAAACATTAAACTTCTTTCTCTTCCATCCCGATTTGAATCCATCGTAAGTCTACTTGCAGCCAGAAAAGTTAAAAACATACTGATCGACACCCTCAAGTGGCCTCGCGCGTGACGAAAACGTTGTTTTCTCTTTTCCCCAGATCATACGGCGATCGGCCCCGGCCTCGATTTTGGTCGTAAGTTCGCTCGAGTGTGTGTGTGTGGATTGGGCCGCAAAACAAGACCTTATCGGTCCTACGGCCCCGTCTTTCGGCCGGTGGGACCGACCTGTCCTTACGCTTTCTTCTATGTGGGATCGGCAACACAGCGATGCAATCAACATCACGGGCCAGAGTGAATTCAAGGGCACCTCGATTTTTGACCTTTTCTGGTCGCACGAGGCAGGTTCGGCGGTTTGAGATGGGCACGATACCGCCGGTCGGTGTCCTTGCGCTCTATGGGGTCTTGGGTGCTCCGCCTGCCGCGCGTGGGGTTTCGTGCCCCGCGGCCTGTATCGTGGTTGTGTCAAAGCCAACCAGAACCTGACGAGGAGCAACACACCTATGAAAAACGATACAACGATCCTACCCTTTCGCCAATCGGAATCGATAGCGGACCCTTTCACAGAACTTGCGCGTGAAGGCGCACGGCGGATGCTGGCAAAAGCGCTCGCGCTCAATCTGCATCGCCAGCTCGAAGGCGCGGGCGAACACCCCGGCGAGATCACCAGCACCGATTTCACCCAGGTGCTGCTCGACGCCAAGGTGAAGATTTCCATAGGCGGCCGTGGCCGCTGGATCGACAAACCGGATGATCGAACGGCTCTGGCGGTTGCTCAAATACGAGTGCGTCTATCTGAACGCCTTCGAGACCGGCTCAGAGGCGAGGCGGGGGATCGGTGCGTGGCTTGGCTACGACAACGAAAA
>JAACVA010000180.1 GCA_009992615.1 Rhodobacterales bacterium | reverse complement strand
TTAGGTCTTGAATGGCCGCTTTCAGGTGCGCGGCGGTCACCGTGTTGCGGCCTGCGAAGATCCCGGCCATGCGAATGACGTTTTCCACATTACGCAATCCGCCGGGCAGCTTTGCAACCGCCGTCAGCAGGTCAACTTCGACGCGCGCAACTAGGCCGTCATTGGCGGCAAGTGCCGCCACATCGGCGGTCGATACCGCCTTGATCACGACAGGGCGGCGCATCCGGCTTTGCAGGTGCGGAAACTCCATCATGATCGAAGGCAAAGTCAGGTCGCCACAAAGTGCCAGGTCAAACCCGCCCCGGTCGGATGCGGCCACCAGCCAACCGAAGGAAGACCCCTTGGTGCCCGACAGCTTGTGCCGCTGATAGAGGTTCTGGGCTTCGTCCACCAACAGGATGCGGCGCGGCCCGAGGTGGCTTGCGACCAAGACCCGCAATTCGTCCAGCCCCTTGCCGCGCGTCTCGTGGGTGCGAACTCGGCAAGGATGCGGCCCGCCACATGGAACGGATTGCCCTCGCCCTTGGCAATCGAGATATGAACCGCCGCCTGGCGGTCCTGCCGCTCATAGTGCAGCAAGGCTTCGGTCTTCCCGATCCCAGGCGCGCCGCTGATCATGGTGACTGCCGCGCCGTCGATCGACCGCAACAGGGCGAGCGAGCGAAGGATATCTTCGGCGGTTTCGGTGCGGATGAACCCGGCGGCGTCAGCCACCGGATGATCAGGCTTTGCAAACTTCACGACTTCTGACATTGTAGTCTCCGTTGTAAGGGCGAGCCGTCAGGCTCGCAGCGACCGGCGTGAAGGGCGTTGACGCGCCTTTCACGCCAATTTCGGTTTCCGCCCGGCTTGGATATCGGCAAGGTGGGCGTCCATGTTCCGCAGGTATTCCAGCGGCACGACAGAGGTGGTTTCAGGCGGTGCGGGCTTGCGCTTTTGGGTTTTCAGCTTGCCGCCGAATTGCCCGGCAACAATCACTTGCCCGGCAGGCGTCGGCCCGTCAGGCGTCGGGATTGCGGCCATGGCCGCAGTCAGGTCCGCATTGGTCAGGTAGGCATTGGCGGCGGCACCGGCCTTGACCGCCTCTCGCGCCGCCTTGCGGTTGCGGGCGGCATCGCGGATGCCGTCAACGCTGCCATAGGCTCCGGCGGTCACTGGCATGATGGCCTCGCAAATCAGCTCGTTCTTCTCGTTCCAAGCCAAAGCGGGCGCGCCGAAATCGTCAGGGTCGCGGCCCAGCAAAATCTGTTGTCCGCTCTGGTGATAGGGCAGCAGCTCTTGCTGGGTTTCCGGCTGCCCGTAGGTCCAGTTTTCAACCTTGACCCGGCCCCACCGATCCACCGAAACCGGCGTATAGATCAGCCCGGCAAGGTAGAGTTGCCGCGCGGTGGGCTTGCGGTGCAGCCGCAAGGCCAGCCCGGCTTCGAAGGCGGCTTGGTAAGACCGGCCATTCATGCCTTGGCCGCGCCGTCCGGTTTTCGCGTTGTGGCGCGCAACTTCGCGCTTCAGAATGGCCAGAACATCATCCAGATGCACCGGCACCACGCCTGCATCCGGTGCAGCGCCGGGCTTGTGCCCGGCGTGAGCGCCCTTGAACTCGGGGCGATCATCAATGACCCGCGACAGGCTGGCAAAGGTGCGCTCGGCGGTCTTTTCCTGGCCATTGGCCGGAAGGGCAAAATGCAGCCTGATCCCAAGATGGTGGCAGATGCCCAAGGGCTTCACGCCTGCCATGGTCTTCTTGGCGTTGCGGAATTTGTGAACGGCACCGCCTGCCACCAGATGCCCGGCAAAGGCCGACCCGTTGTCAGGATAGAGGCGGTCGAAGATGCCGTAGGTTTCGCAGGTGCGCTTGATCAACCGCACGGTCGCGCGGGCGTTCTCGCTTTCGGCAAGTTCCCAATCCAGCACGAAGTTTGATGCGCAATCGACCAGCGCAAGAAAGGTATAGCGGCGCGGCTTGCCGTCGCCATTATGCGCCCAGAAGTCCTTTGTCCGCCCGTCCAGCGAAACCCATTCCAGCGGCAGGATCGTGGTCTTGTCCCGCATCGCCGGTTGCGCCAGACGCTTGACCGCTTCCGAATGCCCGAGGCGGGCATGAAGCTGTTGCGCCAGCGGCAGGCCTTGCCAGCGCCGGAATACTGTGGGCCAGCTTGGCCAATCCCAGCCCCTGGCCGGGGCAATGTCGCGCACGTCGCACCATGCCGATTGCAGGGGGAAGTGTTCGCCCGCGTCGCGGATCGTCGTCAGGAACATCGACCAGGCTTCGCCCGAGACCGCCGCCGGTGCGCCTTCAAGGCTGTAACCGGCCACCAGCGCGGGCGCGAAGTTGATCGGGTCAACCCCTTTGACGACCCTTAAATGGCGGCACAAAGACGGTTGTGAAACCCCTTTCGCCCCAAATCGCGCCTTCACCAGGGCAACCTTCTGCGGCCAGGACAACGCCTTTCCCGGGTCAGCAACAGCCGCGCGATTTCCGCCTTCCGCTCGGCCGCCGCCCGCATCGAGGCGGGCAGCTCGGCAAACCGGCAATGGGCTTCGTCGTCATAGCTGCCCAGCGCTAGGCCGGAAGCTTCGATCTGCCGTTCAACAACAGCGCGGCGGGCTTCGGGGGGAAGGAACGCGGCTTCGAAGGTAAAGCGGTTACCCACTTCGGCGAGAGGTATTTGCCGCCTCTTCAACCAGTCAGGCACGCCGCGATTTGTGGATGGAATGCCGGGCAGTCCGGCGATGGCTGAAACGGTCAAGATCATTTGTCACAAACCCCCGCCGCCTTTTCGATCTTTGCGACCAGCGCGGAAGCGCCGGGGCCTTTCCATTTTCCAAGAACGGCCTTCCGCGCGTTTTGGGTGTTGATGCCATTTCCTTTGCACCATGCATGAAAGCTTGACCCTTGCGCTACGAAGGATGCCCGAATCCGGGCGAGCCTCTGGTCATAGCCGGAAAAGTCTGATACGCTTATCATGTCAAGCAAAGCCCCTTATTTGGGTATCATTCTATCCCAAATTTGGGTATCGTCAAGAGACAATGATGATTGGTGAACTTTCTTTGCGTCTGCGTGATCTTCGCGACCGCAACCGCTGGACGGTCGCCGACATGTCGGAGCGGACTGGTATTCCGAAGCGGTCGCTGGACAAATACATGCTTCGAAGCGGGGCAAGCCTGCCTGGTTTTGATGCGCTTTGCGCACTGTCGAAGGGCTTGGGCGTAAGCTTGGACTGGCTCGTTTTTGGGGCAGATATCGCAGGTGAGATCGTAGAACTCATCGCGGATCGTGCCGCAAATGACATGGTCCAGCTATTTGCCGAAACGTTACTTCGCTACAACAGTGAAGGCCGTTCTGGGATCATTGGAGAGAACGAGATTCTAACCGCCAGCCCAGAAGAATGGGCGGCGGACCTGGGATTGAGAGCCGGTGAAAGGGCGCGCGAACTCATGGCTTCAGGC
Organism: Rhodobacterales bacterium; assembly: GCA_009992615.1. GTDB lineage: Bacteria > Pseudomonadota > Alphaproteobacteria > Rhodobacterales > Rhodobacteraceae > Oceaniglobus. Next base: position 211 of record JAACVA010000180.1, on the reverse strand, counting down.
ACAACGAAAGCAGACTTGCTCACTTGGAAGCAATGGCGCACGGAGCGGATGTCGGAACTGTTGAGCGATCGGCTTTCTGCGATGATTCCTCGCTCTAACCCAGTGGGAAATGGGAACTAGTCTGTTCCCATTCTGCGCTATGTTGAGTCCACGCCGCCATTGATTTCATTAGCATTTTTCTTGAAACCAGAGTTTGCACACGGCCCCAAAA
>JAACVA010000075.1 GCA_009992615.1 Rhodobacterales bacterium | reverse complement strand
AAACATGCCATGGGCTGGATCGCTCAAGGCGCAACACTTGTCGGGGGGTGTTGCGAAACCGGCCCCGCCCATATCGCCGCCCTCGCCCATGCCATCCGCGCGGCTGGCCATACCATCGTATAAGAATCCGCCATGTCTTTGCCGCCCCTGCCCTTGTTGTCATCATCCGGGGTCGCGTGATCGGCTGTCGCGCCGCGCCGGTACGCTTGGCGCCGCCCCACGCGATGTGCGGCGCAAGGATCACTTCGGCCTGACCGCGCGCCGCTGCCGGGCCACTACCAACCGGTCCTGCGGGACGGGCAGGTCGCGGCCATTGTGTCGTCCAGCGGCATTCAGGCAGGACAATTGACCTTGGCTTCTTCTTTGTAAAAATACTCATCGCGCGCTATCCCCCGGGGCGCGGCGTGGTATAGGGCGGAAATGTCTGATTATGCCCCCCCCGACACCCCGCTTGCCGTGATCCACGCCGATCACGAACTGCTGATCCTGAACAAACCGGCGGGGCTCTTGTCGGTGCCGGGCAAAGGCGAACATCTGGCCGATTGCCTGATGGCCCGGGCGCGGGCGGCGTTTCCAGAGACGTTGCTGGTGCATCGGTTGGACAGGGACACATCGGGCGTCATGGTGTTTGCCCTGACACCCCATGCCCAGCGGCACCTCGGGTTGCAGTTTGAAAAGCGGATGATGAAAAAGACCTATGTCGCGCGGGTCTGGGGACGGCTGGCACCGGCGACGGGCACGGTCGATTTGCCTCTGATCGTCGACTGGCCGAACCGCCCGCGCCAGATGGTCGATGCCGCAAACGGCCGTCCGGCCCAGACAGACTGGCGCGTCGTGCGGGCCGGCGATGACGAAACGCGGGTGCGGCTGTTTCCGCGCACGGGCCGGTCGCACCAGTTGCGGGTGCATATGCTGGCGCTGGGGCATCCGATCCTGGGCGATCCGTTCTATGCCACCGGTCAGGCGCGCGACCATCCGCGCCTGATGCTGCACGCCGAAAGCCTGCGGTTGCGCCACCCCGATGGCGGCGTGGGCATGACATTTGCGGTGAAATGCCCGTTTTGATCCACATCGCGCTGTCACGTTGCGCGCGGACGTGATAATTCCTTTGGCCTGTCAGAGAAGGGAAAGTTCATGGCCGGGCTGAGCGACGAGGGAAAGCGCATCGTTTCCGATATGGCCCAGCGCCACGGGTTCAGTGAGGATGCGGTGTTGCACATGCTGTTTGCTCTGCAAAATGGCGGCGGCACGCAGGCGCAGTTCAACCATTACGAATTCGGCGGCATGGGCCAGTGGTCACTCGGCGGAATGACGATGGTGGGCGACATGTTCAACCATGGGCTGAAGGCGCGGGTCGATTCGCTGTGCGCCGATCTGTCTGGCCCAGTGCAGGCGGCCAGTGTGTTCGCGCCCATGCGATCCTCGCAAAGCCAGTCGCAAGGCGGCGGAATGATGGGCATGACCATGGGCGGTGGCGGGTCCAGCCTGTTTGTCCCCCAGGCATCCGACTGGCCCGCCGAACTGGGCCAGCCGGGATCGCAAGGCGCCCAAAACGACATGCGCTATGCCTATTTTCCCAACATGCGGCGGCTGGCGATTTCGGTCGGCGGGCGCATGACGGTCTATGACACCGGCGATCACCAGATCGGCGGCTTCGGGCAGGCACAAAGCGGCGATCAATCGCTGACCTTCACCAGCCAGCATGGCATGGTGCGGGTGGCCGATCTGCCCGTGGTCACGCCGGGCGCGCCGCCAATGGCAGCCGCACCGCTGCCCGAACCGCAGCAGCCCGGCGCGATACCGCCCATGCCCAACCTGACAGCCAGACCGGCCCCCAACGCCACGGGTGATGTTGGCGATGAACAGATCTTTGCCCGGATCGAACGTCTGGCCGATTTCCACCAGCGCGGCATTCTGAGCGATGAGGAATATTCGGCAAAAAAGGCCGAACTTCTGGCACGGCTGTAAACGCCCATCGCGCCGCCGGACGGCAGGCGCGATGGACCGTCATCAGATGAATGCCTCATCGGGGTTGGTGCGATCGTCCAAACCGCTACCTGAAACAGCAACGGCACCTGAATTTCCGGGATATGGCACAAACTGACGGTGCCCAACCTGCCTGCGCGGCAGCGGTTTCAGGGGCCCGTCAAACCGCCACTGCGGATGCCTGCGGGCCATGGATCAGGTCCATGATGTTGCGGCTTATGTCGGCATATACCCCGGTGTTCGCAACCTCGCCCTTGATCCGGTAATTGTCCATCACCGCGATGCGGTCGGCCAAAGCGATCATTTCGGGCATGTCGCTGGAAATCAGCAGGATTGCCGTGCCGTTGTCGGCCAGTTCGCGCAGCAGGTCGTGCAGATATGCCTTGGTCTTGATGTCGATCCCGACCGAGGGTTCATCGACGATCAGAAACGATACACCCGCCGCCAACCATTTGGCAACGCTGATCTTCTGCTGGTTGCCACCGGACAGGTTGCCGACGATCTGGGCAAGGCTGGGCGTCTTGACCTCAAGCTTGCGCAGGAACGGCGTGACGACGGTTTCGATCCGGCCATCCGACAGGCTGCCGAAGGCGCGTGACAGTTTGCGCCAGATCGGCACACCCGCGTTGGCCAGAACCGAATGTTGCAGGATCAGACCCTCGGTCTTGCGATCCTCGCTGATATAGCCAAGACCGTGCCGGTGAACGGCATCGGCAACCGAGCCGATCTGAACCGTCTTGCCATGCACCCGCACCTCGCCTCCGGTAACCGGAAACTGCCCCATGATCGCCTTGGCCAGTTCCGTGCGCCCAACCCCGACAAGACCGTACAGGCCGACAATCTCGCCCTTGCGCACCGACAACGTGATGTCCCGGTGCCCCAGAACGGTGGACACACCGCGCAGACCCAGAACTTCGGGCTGTGCGCTGGTGTCCCTGTGGCGCCAGACGGCGGCCCCTTCGGCACGCCCGATCATCATCTGAACCAGTTGGTTGCGATCAACCCCTTGCATCGACAGGCCATCACAGGCATTTGCGCCATCGCGCAGAACGGTCACCCGGTCACAGATTTCCTGCACCTCTTCCAGCTTGTGACTGACAAAGACCAGGCTGGTGCCGTCATCGCGCAAGCGGCGCAGGATGCTGAACAGCCGGTCCGTCTCGCTCGAGGTGAGCGAGGCGGTGGGTTCATCCAGCAGCAGGACGCGGCTTTTGAGGGATAACGCCTTGGCGATTTCAACCAGTTGCATCCGCGCCACCGAAAGCTCGGAAACCAGGGTGGCCGGATCAAGATCAAGCTCAAGCGCCTCAAGCCAGGGGCGCGCTTCGCGGTTCAGGCGGGCATAATCGACAGGTTTCAGATAAGAGGTTGCCAGTTGTTCCAGATGGATGTTCTCGGCCACCGAAAAGCGCGGGAACAGGTTGCGCTCCTGATGCACCACGCCGATTCCCTTGGCGATGGCATCACGCGGGCTGGCAAAGCTGGTTTCGACCCCATCCAGAAACATCGCGCCGGCGGTTGGCTGATGCACGCCGGTAATCACCTTGATCAGGGTGGATTTTCCCGCACCATTTTCGCCCAGCAGGGCATGGATCGAACCGGGAGACAGCGAAATGTTGACGCCTTTCAGGGCCAGCACGCCGGGAAACGCCTTTTCAACGCCGCGGGCTTCGAAAATCGGGGTTGCGGCCATGTCAGATG
>JAACVA010000074.1 GCA_009992615.1 Rhodobacterales bacterium | reverse complement strand
TAGATCACCAGAATGGCCGAGGGTGGGATAAGGGAGGCCAGGGTGCCCGCCGCCGCCACGACCCCGGCGGCAAATTTCTTGTCGTAACCAACGGCCAGCATTTCCGGGATGGCAATGCGCGCGAACACCGCCGAGGTGGCGACCGAGGCACCGGAAACCGCAGCGAAACCCGCCGTGGCAAACACCGTCGAAACGGCCAGCCCCCCGGGCAGCCAGCCGACCCAACGTTTGGCCGCCTCGAACAGGGCCTGGGTCAACCCCGCATAATAGGCGAGGTATCCGATCAGAATGAAGGTGGGAATCAGGCTCAGTGCCTGCGAACTGATCTTGGAATGGGGCACCTGACCGGCGGTTTTCACCGCAACGGTCAGCGCCCAGAGAAATTCATCGCCCGCATAGCTTTTGCGCGACCAGAAGATCCAGACAAGGCCGACCAGACCGGCCAGCGCGGCGGCGAATCCGACACGCATCCCAAGGATGACCAGAACAAGCATCCCCAACGAAACGATGATGCCGATATCAGTGGAATCCATCAGCGTGCCCCTTTCGGCCCGGCGCTGACCGTTTGCGCCTCGGCCGCCGCGATTTCAGCCGCACTCTGCACCAAGGGCACGCCAACGGGCGCCTCGAGGTTCAACGCGAACGCCCGACCATAGCCCCACAGCTGTAACATCAGCCTGAGGCACAGCACCGAAAATGCCACCGGCACCAACAGCTTTGCCGGCCACAGCGGCAGCCCGATGTCCATCGAACTGTCGCGCGACCACAGCACCGCGCCAAAGTCAAAGCTGCGCTGGAAATGCGCCCAACTGCCCCAGACCAACAGCACCATCAGCACAAGCACCGCAAAGGTGGTGATGGATTCCGCCGCCCACAACAGCCGCCCGCGCAGCGCGCCCACCACCATATCCATGCGGATGTGCCCGCCCTGACGCTGGGTATAGGCGATCCCCATGAAGGCGATCAGCGGCATCGCCTGTTCGATCCAGTCGACATAGCCGCGCAGCGGGGCGCCGAAAAAATTGCGCCCGCCCACCGTCCACACCGCCATCAGCATCAGCGAAAAAACCGCGATGCCGGACAACAGCGCAAGCCAGCCTTCGACCCGGAACAGGGCGCGGTCGAGCCGCGACATAACCGAATTGTCTTCAAGTACAGCGGCGCCACCGGCCATCGATATTCTCCTGCGGATTGAAAAGCACCCCGGACGCAGGCCCGGGGTGCAAGGTTGTCATCGGGGTGCGGATCAAGATCCGTCGGCAACCATGCCGGTCACCAGATCGTACAGCTCTTGCGCCGGCAAACCCTTGGCCGTGTTCGCGGCGATCCAGGCCTCGGCCGCCGGGGCTGCGGCGGCCTTGCGGAACGCGTCAAGCTCTGCTGGGGCAAATTCGATCTGCTGAATTCCTTTTTCCTCCAGCAGGGGCCACCATGCCGCCATCGTCGCGTTGTTGTAATAGTCGATGTAGTGGGCCATCGCCTCGTCCACGGAACCAAACAGCGCGGCGCGCTCGGCATCGCTCAGGGCGTTCAGCGCGTCGGTGTTGACCACCACGGGGCAATTCACCGTGCCGGGGTTCAGGTTGGCTGTCCACCACTTGGCGTTTTCCGTTGTGCCAAAGGACATATGCGCATGGGGCGCGAAAGACACCGCCTTGACCACGCCCGAATCCATCGCCTGCCGCACCTCGGTGGCCGACATTGAGGTGGGAACGGCCCCCACAGATTCCATTGCGGCACCAATTCCGCCAACGGCGCGTACGCTCATCCCCTGGAAATCGTCCAACGTGTCGGGCGCATCACCGACACCGATCAGGTTGTATTGCGGCAGGGGCGTTGGCATCAGCAACGTCGCGTTCCAGCGCGCCAGATCGGCCACCACGGCGGGGTGCTTGTAAACCGCCATGGAAATATCGTTTTCCTGCTGCAAGGTGGCAATGCCGAGGAACGGCAGTTCCATCACGGTGATCGAGGGGTTCTTGTCGGCGTGATACCCGGCACAGAACTGCGCCATCTCGAAGGCCCCGATGGAAATTCCGTCAAGGTTTTCACGCTCGTTGCTCAGACCGCCGTAGGAAATGTTCATCGTGAACCCGCCGCCGGTCTTTTCGCTGACCAGTTCGGCCAGCTTTTCGACGTGTTCGGTGAAGGCACGGCGCGTGCCCCACACCGACACGTTCCATTCGGTGGCCATCGCTTCGGTCGCAAAGGCGGTTGCCAGGGCGGCCACGGCCACCCGTCCCAAAAGTTTGCTCATCCTGTGTCCTCCCAGACATGCTGTTGGGTTTTGCAGTATTGTGTCTGCTGGATGCAGGATACCGGCTGGGCGTGCGGTGTCCATTGTCAATCTTGGGGGCTTGGCAAAGTGCGCGCGCCGTGGTCGTGTGCCGGGACACAGTTAGGAGATTGTTATGCCCGCCCCGAGGAACGCCCTGAAATCCGCCCTGGCCGAAGGCCGTCTGCAAACAGGGCTGTGGATGGCCTTTGCCCATCCCACGGCCGCTGAAATCGCGGCGCGGGCGGGGTTTGACTGGTGCCTGATCGACGGCGAACATGCTCCCAATGATGTGCCGCTTATTCAGGCGCAATGTCAGGCGATGTCGGGTGGATCGGCGTCGGTGGTCGTGCGGGTTCCGGTGGGCGACGTGGCGATCATCAAACAGGTGCTGGACATCGGGGTGCAGACCATCCTCGTGCCGATGGTCGACACCGCCGAACAGGCGGCCCGGATGGTGCGCGCCGTGCGCTATCCGCCCCACGGCATCCGCGGCGTGGGGGCAGCCCAGTCGCGCGCAACATTCTTCGGTGAAATCACCGACTACATTCACAGCGCCGCCGACGAGATCTGCCTGATCGTCCAGGCCGAAACCCGGACCGCGATCGGCAACATCGAGGCCATCGCTGCCACCCCCGGCGTGGATTGTGTGTTTATCGGTCCGGCCGATCTGGCCGCCGATATGGGCCACCTTGGCAACATGTCCCACCCCGAGGTGGTCGCGGCCATCGAGGGCGCGGTGAAAAAGATCCGCGCGGCAGGCAAGGCCGCCGGCATCGTCACTTTCGACACCACGCAGATGGCGCATCTGGCCGGGCTTGGGTTCAACTTTCTTGGCGTTGGCGGCGACATCGCCTGCTATGCAAGTGCGGTGCGGGCGCTGGCCCAACAGGCGCGGGCCATCGACGACTGACCGGGGATTTAGCCAGCACCCCCATAAATTCCTTATGAATTGCATGGGTTTGTGATTCAATTCTCGCGACATCAATGGCGGGGGCAGTCGAATGGTGCGATCAGACATGAGCGATCTGGAATGGGACTTCATCAAAGCGGTCTTGCCCAACACGGCGCGGGGCAAGAAGCGCGTCGATGACCGGCGCGTGATCAACGCGATTTTCCATGTTCTGCGCACCGGCATTCCATGGGCTGATTTACCCGGCGAATACGGCCCGCCAACGCCGGTCTGTAACCGCTTCAATCGCTGGAGCTACGCAGGCCA
>JAACVA010000213.1 GCA_009992615.1 Rhodobacterales bacterium | reverse complement strand
GGTTGCGCGCAAACAGGCCCGGCGCGTCGCAATCCACCCCGGGCTGCAACAGAACATAGTCGATGGAATAGCGGAATGTGTTTTCCACCGCACCGCGCCGCCCGTGGAACGTCAGCCCCTCGATATGATCCACCCGCGGTGTCATGCCGCCACGGCACTGGCCCGGGCAATCCCGGCGGCCACATCCACCGCGCTGGCCAGCCCGTCTTCGTGAAATCCGTTGCGCATCCATGCCCCGCAAAACCAGGTGTTGCGCGTGCCGTTGAACCGGCGCACGGCCTGTTGTGCCGCCAATGCCGCAAGATCATAGACCGGATGGCTGAATTCCACCTGATCGTAAATCTTCGCCGGATCAATGGCACGGGTGCTGTTCAGGGTCACGAACAATGGGTCGTCCTTCGGGATAGGTTGCAGCGAATTCATCCAATAGGTCAAGGCAATGGCATCATCGCGCGCCCCCGCCGGTTCGGTATAGACCCAGCTGGCCCAGGCCCCCCGGCGCCGGGGCATCACTGTTTCGTCACAATGCAGAACCACCTGATTGGGCTGATACCGCACCGCGCCCAGCGCCGCACGCTCGGCCGTCGACAGATCGCCCAACATCGCCAGGCTGTCGTCGGAATGGGTGGCCAGGATCACCTGATCGAAACGCTCTTCTGCCCCCCCCTGCGCCTTGACAACAACCCCGGCGGCATCGCGCGTCACCTGCTGCACCGGTGCTGACAGGCGGATATCGACCCCGCGCCGCGCAAGTGAGGCGGCCAACCGGCGCACATATTCCACCGATCCGCCCTGCACAGTGTACCACTGATGCTGGCCCGTGGCCGACAACAGGGCGTGGTTCTGGAAGAACCGGATCATCGCCTGGGCCGGAAACTCCAGTATCCCCCGCGTCGGGGTTGACCAGATCGCACCCGAAAGCGGCAGTATGTAATAATCACGAAACCACGCCCCGGTGCCCAGCCTGTCGAGAAAACCGCCGATCGTCATCCCCGGATCATTCGCCAGGCGCACAGCGTGGGTGTTGAACCGGTTGATGTCCCACAGCATCCGCAGGAACGCCGGGTTCACCGCATTGCGTTTCTGCACGAACACCGACCCCACGCTGCGCAACGCATATTCCAAAGCGCCCCCCCTGATCGACGCGCCAAAGCTCATGTTGCTGTCGGCCACCGGCACATCCAGGTCTTCGAACAGTTGCACCATATGCGGATAATTCACCCGGTTGAACACGATGAAACCGGTATCCACCGGCTGATCGCCGCGTTTTCCGGCGATGACCGTGCGCGCATGGCCGCCCAGACGCGGCGCCGCTTCGAACAGAACGACCTGATGCCGGTCGGCCAGCAGATGCGCAGCGCCGAGGCCGGAAATGCCCGCGCCGATCACGGCCACTTTTTGTCTTGCGTTATTGGCTGTCTCGAACGGCATGGAACCCCCGGTGTTGCGATATGTCCCTATACGCGCCCGGTCATCCAACAGATTAAAGGAAATTGCCAGTGGCGGTGATCCACCTGTGATCTTGCGCCGTAATTGTTGCATGTTCCCGGATGTAATAGATCATGATACGAATGCCGCACCGCCCCCCAGGGGTGGCACAGGCCCGTTGCGTGGCAGGCCCAAGCCCGGAGCATATGACACCACGATGACCCAGACGATCCCTGACACAGACTGGGCCGCGCATCTACAGCGCGTGCACACCCATCGTGACCAAAACGCCTTCGCCGCCCTGTTCGCCCATTTTGCCCCTCGGGTGAAAGGCTTCCTGATCCGCTCTGGCGCCTCCGAACCTTTGGCCGAGGAATGCACCCAAGAGGTGATGGCGACCGTCTGGCACAAGGCGCACCTGTTCGACGGGTCGCGCGCCGGTGTTTCCACCTGGATATTCACCATCGCGCGCAACAAACGCATCGACGCGCTGCGTAAACAACGCCGACCCGAACCCGAAGAAGTGACATGGGGCCCCGAGGAAGAGCCGGACCAGACAGATGTTCTGGCCCTGCAACAAGACACCAGGAAACTGGCCATCGCCTTGGCGCAACTACCTGAAAAACAACGCATACTCATTGAAAGAGCCTATTTCGCCGACCTCAGCCATTCGGAAATTGCCGAAGAAACAGGGCTGCCGCTCGGCACCATCAAATCCAGAATTCGGCTGGCGCTCGAACGGCTGCGCCATGCCATGCAGTGAACGGAATACCGCAGATATGGGACAGATCAACCACCACCTCAGTGATCAGTTGCTGATCGGATATGCCGCTGGCGCATTGCCAGAGGCGTTCAATCTTGTCGTGGCCACCCACATAAGCCTGTGTGACGAATGTCGCGCCCGCCTCGGCAGCTTTGAAACTGTGGGCGGTTGCCTGCTGGACAGCGGACCCGCCGCATCGGTGGCGTCGGATGCACTGGTCAACACCCTCAAACTGATTGCCGAAGGCCCGAAAGAGCCGCCGAAAGTTTCGCGCAACAGAGCCGGCAATGTGTTCCCCACCCCCCTGCACGACTATGCGGGCAGTGATTTGTCAGCAGTCAGGTGGCGCCCCATGGGGGGCGGGGTGCGTCAGGCGCGGCTTGCCACGTCTGGGGCGGCTACGGCCCGGTTGCTGTACATACCGGGGGGCACCCACATTCCCGATCACGGCCACCGCGGCACCGAAATGACACTGGTCCTTCAGGGTGCCTTCCGCGACGAAACCGATCGTTTCGGGCGGGGCGACATCGAAATCGCAGATCAGCAGATGCAGCACACGCCGGTGGCCGAACCCGGTGCCGCCTGCATTTGCCTGGCCGCCACCGACGCACCCCTGAAGTTCAACAGCCTGATTCCGCGAATTGCCCAACCTTTCCTGCGGATCTGACCCCGGTCCGCCGAGCGCAAACCGGCTCCGGCTTCTTCTTGCCAAAAATACTCATCTGCACCAGCACCTGACGCGGCATTACGTCGGGGTTTCTTCGGGGCGGGTGATACGGCCCAAAGGCAGGACCGCAACAGCCTCGTCCACCGCCACATCTTCAAAATCGAAGTTGTCCAGCCGCGCGGCGCGTTTGCCTGCCCGTTCGGCGGCGGTGCCGATGCCGTCCAAATCGGCGCGGGCCTGGTTGAAATGGGTGTTCAGCTTGTCCACCCGCTCGACCACCATTTCCACATCGCGGTGCAGTTGCCGCAACGTCTTGCGGATCGCGCCCGCCTGTTCACGCATCCGCGCATCTTTCAGGATAGCACGCATCGTGTGCAGCGTTGCCATGCAGGTTGTGGGTGACACGATCCAGACCCGCGCGGCGAACCCTTCGCGCACCAGTTCAGGGAAATTGCCATGCAACTCGGCATAGACGGCCTCGGACGGCAGGAACATCAGCGCGCCATCGGCGGTTTCGCCCTCAAGGATGTATTTCTCGGAAATCGCCCGGATGTGCGCGCGTACCGCTGTGCGCATCCCGGCCACCGCCGCGCGCATTTCATGATCCGTGCCGCCCCGGCGAAGCGCCTCGTAAGCATCCAGCGGGAACTTTGAATCTATCACGATCGGCCCCGTGGGGCTGGGCAGGTGGATCAGGCAATCGGCGCGTCGCCCGTTGCTCAGCGTGGCCTGCCAAGTATAGCTGTCGCGCGGCAAAGCCTTGGCCAGAATATCGTGCAGCTGGATTTCCCCGAATGCGCCGCGGGTCTGCTTGTTGCTCAGGATGTCCTGCAATGACAATACGTTACCCGACAGCTTTTCAATATTTGCCTGCGCCTTGTCGATGGTCATCAGACGCTGCTGCAATTCGCCCAACGACTGCGCGGTGCGGTTGGCGCTGCCGTGCAGGTTTTCGGCCATCCGCGCCGTCACCTCGGCCAGGCGCGTTTCCATCAGGTGCAACATCCGGGCCTGTGCCGCCGCCTGTGCCTCGGCCACGCCGCTTAGGCCGCCCGACAACTGCTGTTGTCCGTCGCCCAGCGCCTGCACGCGGGCGTTCATGAACTGCAACTGTTGTGCCAAAGGCGCCATCAGATCGGCGGTGCGCCGGGCGCGGCGCAACACGACCAGCAACAGGGCCAGCACCGCAAGCGCGACCATTGCGGCGATTGCCCCGGCAAGCGTGAGGGGATCGTTGAGATTCAGCGTCGCCGCCCCCACCGAAATCATGTGCGTCCGAACAGCCGCTCGATATCGGCCAGTTTCAGTTCCACATAGGTGGGGCGGCCGTGGTTGCATTGGCCGGAATGCGGCGTTGCCTCCATTTCGCGCAACAGGGCGTTCATCTCTTCGACCCGCATCCAGCGCCCTGACCGGACCGACCCGTGACAGGCAATGCGGCTGAGCACCGCCTCGATCCGGGTTTGCAGGGCGCTGCTGTCCCCCAGATCGTCCAGTTCGTCCAGAATGTCGCGCAGCATCGCCCCGGCATTCACCGGGCCAAGGATTGCCGGAGTTTCGCGCACCGCAACCGCCCCCCCGCCGAAGGGTTCCAGCGTCAACCCCAGCTGTGCCAGCTCGGGCGCCATGTCCAACAGACGGGCGGCCTCAACGTCGGACAGCTCAACAATCTCGGGGATCAGCAGGGCCTGCGCGGCAACCGCATTTTCGGCCATCTGGCGTTTGAGTTTCTCATAGACCAGCCGTTCATGGGCGGCGTGCTGATCGACGATCACCATGCCATCGGCGGTCTGGGCGATGATGTAATTCTCATGCACCTGCCCGCGTGCCGCGCCCAATGGGTATTCGCGCCGCTCTTCGGATTCGGCGGCGGGTTCGGAGGCAGGGTCGGGGGCTGGCTCGGGGGCACGCGCCATGACCGGCATGGCCTCGGCAAAGGCTGGCGCCTGTGCGGCGTGGGCGGCGCGCAAGGCCCCCGGTGCAGGCCGCTCCATCTGATAGCGAAAGGACGGGTGGGCCGGTTCGGGGCGCATCGCGCCCAGCGTCGCCCCCGCCACCGTGGATGATGCGCGATGCCCCGCCTGCGCCAGCCCGTGCCGCAGCGCCGACACGATCAGCCCCCTGGGCAGGCCCGGATCACGGAACCGCACCTCGGATTTCGCCGGGTGCACGTTCACGTCCACCAACTGTGGGTCGCAGTCCAGAAACAGCACCGCCGCCGGATGCCTGTCACGCGACAGGAAATCGTTATAGGCGGCGCGCAGGGCACCATACAACAGCTTGTCACGCACCGGTCGGCCGTTGACATACAGGAACTGCGTCGTGGCCGATCCGCGCGAATAGGTGGGCAAGGCGGCATAGCCGGTCAGGGCAAAGCCTTCGCGCTCGGCCTCGATCCGCAGCGCGTTTTCGGCAAAATCCGCACCTATGATGCGGGCAAGCCGGGAATGCAGCGCATCAAACAGATCACCGGTGCCAGCGTCGGCGCGCAACATCACGCGCCCTTCACCGCCCCCCGACACATCGCGCAACGTGAAACTGACGAAAGGTTCGGCCATGGCCAGACGTTTCACCACATCGCCAATTGCCTGCGCCTCGGCGCGGTCGCTGCGCATGAATTTCAGGCGCGCCGGGGTGGCATGGAACAGATCGCGCAATTCCGCCACCGTACCGCCGCCCAAAGCCGCCGGGCGCACCGGATCGGCCTGCCCGCCACTGACCCGCAGGCTGGCCGCATCGGCCCCCGCAACGCGCGATGTCAGGGTCAGCCGCCCCACCGCGCCCAGACTTGGCAGAGCCTCACCGCGAAACCCGAAGGTGTGGATATTCAACAGATCGGACCCGTCGATCTTTGACGTGGCATGGCGCGACAGGGCCAGCAGCAGGGCGTCGGCCTCGATCCCGCAGCCGTCATCAGTGACGCGGATCAGGGTCTTGCCGCCATCCGCATAGGCGACATCAACCCGCCGCGCCCCTGCATCCAGCGCGTTCTCGATCAGTTCCTTCACCGCCGAGGCGGGGCGTTCCACAACCTCGCCTGCCGCGATACGGTTGATCGCCGCCTCGTCCAGTTGCCGAATGATCGGGCGGGAGTCGCCTATGTTGGGTTTGATTGCGGGCATAACACCAAAGATAGCACGCCCGCCTTTGATTTGGCCATCGCCAAAACAGCTCAGTTGGTCGGTTCGACGCCTTCAGGCTGTCCAACGATGACAAAGTGCAGATACGCAGGGCGGTACACCCGCTTCACAACCCGGTTCACATCCGCAAGCGTCACGGCGTTCACCTTGTCGTTGCGGGTGACGATGTAATCTATCGGCAAGCCTTCCATCTGCATCCCCACCAACTGGCCCGCAATACGGCTGTTGCCATCGAACCGCAGCGGATAGGCGCCGGTCAGATAGGTCTTGGCGGCGTCCAGTTCCTCAGCCGTCACGCCATTGTCGGCAAGCCGGGCCCATTCGGCGCGCACCACATCCACAGTTTCGGCCGCCCGCGCGTTCACCGTGCTGGCCTGTCCCAAAACCGCCGCGCCGTTGTCATAGGTCGCCAGATAGGTGCCGATCCCATAGGTCAGCCCCCGCTTTTCCCGCACCTCGGTCATCAGCCGGCTGGAAAAGCCACCGTCGCCAAAGATCTGGTTCGCAACAAATGCGGCAAAGAAATCAGGATCGTCGCGGTCGATGCCTTCGTGGCCGAACAAGATCACCGATTGCGGGGTGTCGAACGGCACAACGCTGATCCCGCCGGGCAATTTCCAGGTGGCCGGCCCCGGCAAAGCCGCGCCGGATTGCGGCAGATCGCCCAACAGATCGTCGAGTAGTCGGCCCAGAGCCTCGGGCGTGATGTCACCGACGGCGGCCACAAACATCCGGTCGCGCACCAGAACGTCACGGTGCGCCTGTGCCACGTCATCGCGCGTCAGCGCCGACACGGTTTCAATCGTGCCGCTTTTGTCAGATCCATAGGGATGGCCACCCCAGGCGAGAGCCGACTGGGTGGCGCTGGCGATTTCGCCCGGATCGGTGGCGTTTGAGCGCAGCCCCGACAACACCTGATCGCGCACCCGGTCGATCGCGACGGGCTCGAATCGCGGTTCGATCAGCGCCTTGCGCAGCAAAGCCGCAGCCGCATCACGATTTTCAGTCAGGAATTGCGCCGAAACCGACACCGAATCATTATAGGCGGCGAAGCTGAAACTGGCGGCAAGCGCTTCGCCGGCAGCGGCGAACGCTTGCGCGTCCAGATCGCCCGCCCCTTCCTCAAGCGTCGCCATCATCAGGTTGACCCCGCCGCGCTTGTCGGCGGGTTCCACCCCCGCGCCGCCCCGGAAACGGATTTCCAGCGCGGTGAAAGGAATCGTCGGTTCCTGCACCAGCCAGGCCGTGATGCCGCCGGGCGAGGTGACCTCTTCGATGGTCACCGCCGCGCGCAATGGCAGGGCGGCCAGGACAAACCCGGCAAGAACGACGGCAAAACGGATCATTGCGATACCTCGGGCACGGACATCTCACCGACGGGCGCGGTCAGCCAGCCTGTCACGGCATTGTTGCGGTTGAACACCTCGCGCCCGGCGATGATGATCTGTTCGGGCGTGATGGATTGCAGAATCTCGGGCCAGGCCGCAACATCGTCCAGCGTCAGACCGCTGGTCAGGGCCATGCCATAGGCGCGGGCGCGCGATTGCACCGAGTCTTTGGCATAGATCAGCGCGGCGCGCAGTTCCATCTTGATCCGGTCCAGTTGCGCGGCATCCACCCCACGCTCCAGAAACGCGGCAATTTCAACGTCCAGCGCGTCTTCGGCCTGTTGCAGCGTCACACCGGGGGCCGGCACGATCACCACACCGAACGTCGTGGTATCCAGTGACACGCCACTGTAGAACGACGAGGTGTACAGCGCGGTCTTCTCCTCGAATTGCAAGCGGCGGCCCAGTTCGCTGGTCTGCGACGACCCACCCAGAACCTCGGCCAGCAAGGTCAGCGCGGCGGCCTTTTCCTGATCGCCGGCATCCCGCTCGGGCGCCAGATAGCTGCGGATCACATAAGGTTGTGCAACGCGCGGATCCTCGAACACCAACCGTCGCTCGGCCAGCTGTGGCGGTTCCTGTGGACGCAGGCGGGGGGGCAGGTTTTCGCTGGGGGCCAGCACACCATAATATTGCTCGGCCAGGGCTTTCACCTCTGTCGGATCGACATCGCCCGCCACGATCAAAATTGCGTTATTCGGGGCGTAATAGGTGCGATAGAATGACAAGGCGTCGTCCAGCGTCAGCGACGCCATCTCGTGCTTCCAGCCGATGATCGGGATGCCATAGGGATGATTCTGGTACTGCGCCGCGTTGCGCTGTTCCGAAAACAACGCGCCGGGGTCACTTTCGGTGCGCTGGTTGCGCTCTTCCAGAACCACTTGGCGTTCGGTCAGAATGTCGGTTCCGTCCAGCACCAGATCGCGCATCCGGTCCGATTCCATCTGCATCATCAACTCAAGCCGATTGGACGCAACGCGTTGGAAATAGGCGGTGTAGTCTTGGCTGGTGAAGGCGTTGTCAGATCCGCCATTTGCTGCGACCACCTTGGAAAACTCGCCCGGCGCCAGATTGTCGGTGCCCTTGAACATCAGATGTTCAAGATAATGCGCAATGCCCGAAACACCGGGCGCTTCGTCCGCCGCGCCCACCTTGTACCAAACCATATGCACAACGACCGGCGCGCGGTGGTCTTCCAGCACCACGACCTCCATACCGTTGTCCAGGGTAAAGGCGGTCAGGTTGTCGGCAAAAGCGACAAGCGGGGTAAATGACAGGGCGAGGGTGGCAAGGACACGGGCAAGGCGACGCATGGAGGCTCCTTCAGGCAGGTCATGTGACGTATGTGTGCCAAGTGCGGCGCCGTTCAACCCCGCCCACGGTGACGTGAGCCGCCCGTCAAACAACCCTCACTGGGCTGGATCGGGCGGCACGGCGGGGGTGCGCACACCGGCACGGCGGAACCGTTCCAGTTCGGCATACTGGTCCAGCTCGAATTTGCGATAGGCCTTGAAATAGACGTTTACGTTGAATATCCGCTCCAACAATCGCCCGTCATTGTCGCGCCGGTATTGCAGATCGACCGCGGCAAGATCCTGGCGGATGCCCGGTTGCACGCCGAACCGGGTGGCGTGGCCAACCAGCGCGGGATCCTGCACACCGCCCCCCGCCAGCCGCGCGGGGTTACCGCCCAGCGCGGCCACGGCATCGGCCTCGGGCGTCGGATCGCTCAGATTGATGCCGCCCGGGGTGGGCGTCGGCAAAGCCGCGTAATCACTCGGCGCCTGCAAGGTCTTGGTGGGCAGGATGGCAAACTCATCCGGGCCGTTGCCGGTTTTTGTGATGTTCAGCAGGTTAGGCTCGGACGCGCCCCCGCAGGCGGCCAAAAACCCGAGGGCGGCCAGGCCCGCCACTGTCTTGCTCCACGCTGCGCCCGCCATCCGCGCCTCCTTCAACGTCTGTTGCATGGTGTACCCCATCGCAGACGGGCCGTCACGGCCCTTTTCCACGGGGTTTCACCGCCCGCTTGCCACCCTTCGCCTCGCGTCCGGTGAACAGCACCAGGCCGATCGCCCCGGCAAAGATCGAAATGTCGGCCACGTTGAACGCATAGGGGTTCTCAAAGCCACAGCATGACATGTTCAGAAAATCCGCCACCGCGCCGTACAGCACCCTATCCACCACATTGCCCAACGCGCCGCCCACCAGCAACCCGGCCGAAATCAGCCCCCAGCGGCCGGGCCTGTCACGCCGCATCCAGACGACGACCCAGACGGTGATTGCCAGGGCCACCGCCACCAGCACCCAGCGCATGATGTTCCCGTCACTGGCGAACAGACCAAAGTTCACGCCCCGATTCCAGGCCATCCGCAGGTTCAGCCAGGGCGGCAGCACGTCGATCGACCCGACAGACGCCAGATTCATCAGGTGCACGACGATGACCTTGGTGATCTGATCAATCACGAAAACGATGGCAGCGGTCTTGTACAGCCTGCCCATCTCAGTGCCGGAAATGCCGCATATCGGTAAACACCATCGCCAGGCCCGCCTCGTCCGCCGCCGCGATCACGGAATCATCGCGCATCGAACCGCCCGGCTGGATCACCGCCGTCGCCCCCGCCTCGGCCAGCGTCAGCAATCCGTCGGGAAAGGGAAAGAACGCATCCGACGCCGCAACCGAACCTTGGGTCAGCGGCGTGGCCAGGCCCAGCACTTCGGCCATATCCTGCGCCTTGCGCGCGGCAATGCGGGTGCTGTCAACCCGGCTCATCTGGCCGGCACCGATGCCAACGGTCGCGCCGCCATTGGCATAGACGATAGCGTTGGATTTCACATGTTTGGCGATGGTCCAGGCAAACAGCAGATCGGCCAGCTCGGCCGCGCTTGGCCGGCGCCGGGTGACCACGCGCAGTTCGTCTGCGGCAATATGTCCCGTGTCCTTGTCCTGCACCAGAAACCCGCCTGACACCTGTTTGATCACCCGCCCGGCCAGGGCCGGATCGGCCAGACCAGAGGTGGTCAGCAACCGCAGGTTTTTCTTCTTTGCAAAAATACTCATGGCGCCGTCATCTGCCCCGGGCGCGATCACCACTTCGGTGAAAATACCGCTGATCAATTCGGCCGTGGCCGCATCCAGGGGATGGTTCAGCGCGATGATCCCGCCAAAGGCACTTGTGCGGTCACAATCGAACGCCTTCTGATACGCCTCGGCCAGGGTCGCGCCGGTCGCCACGCCACAGGGGTTGGCGTGTTTGATGATCGCACAGGCCGGACCGGCGCCGGCAAACTCGGAAATCAACTCGAACGCCGCGTCGGTGTCGTTGATGTTGTTGTAGGACAGTTCCTTGCCCTGATGCTGCACCGCTGTTGCCACGCCGGGCCGCCCTGATCCGTCAGTATAAAAGGCCGCGCCCTGATGCGGGTTCTCGCCATAGCGCATCACCTGCGCCAGCGTGCCCGCCACCGCCACCCGGCGCGGTGTCGGATCGCCCAGCGCGCCAGCCATCCAGGTGCTGACCGCCGCGTCATAGGCGGCGGTGCGGCCATAGGCGATCTGCGCCATTTTCTGGCGGAACCCATAGGTCGTGCCGCCGTGTTCGGCCAGTTCGGCCAGCAGGGTGTCGTAATCCTGTACATCCATGATCGTGGTGACAAACCCGTGGTTCTTGGCTGCGGCGCGGATCATCGCCGGGCCGCCGATGTCGATATTTTCGACACAGGTGGCATAATCGGCGCCCTTGGCCACAGTTTCCTCGAACGGGTACAGATTGACGACCAACAGGTCGATGGGGGTGATACCGTGCTGGTCCATTGCCGCCACATGACCGGCATCGTCGCGCAGCGCCAACAGCCCGCCATGCACCATCGGGTGCAGCGTTTTGACCCGGCCATCCATCATCTCGGGAAACCCGGTCACCTCGGCCACGTCGCGCACCGTCAGGCCCGCCGCGCGCAGCGCCGCCGCCGACCCGCCGGTCGACAACAGCTCGACCCCCTGCGCCGAAAGGGCGCGGGCCAGAGCGACAAGGCCAGTCTTGTCGGAAACCGACAAAAGGGCACGGTGGATGGGCTGTGTTTGGGTCATGGGTGTTCCTTTACGTCTGCGTCATCCCCTCGAACGCCGGATCGTCGCGCGCAAGGTCGCGGATCGTATCGGGCGTATCCTGAGCCTTGGCAAGCGTCCAGGAGACCCGCGTGGCATAATCCACCGCAATCGCCGACAATACGATCTGCCGTGTGGCGCGCGGCGCCAGACGGCCACGCTCCAGATAGACCGACGGTTCCAGGCTGAGACGGGCATCGCCACTGTGCCGGAACACCCAGATTTCGCCGCTTTTCAGCGCCATGGACACCGCAGCGCCGCCCATGTCCAGTTCGGCATCAACATCCGGGTGCAGATGGAACCGCACCTTGAAGGCGATGCCTTTCAGTTCGCTGCGGTCCAGCGCCCGGTCGAATTGCCGCTCGTCGGTTTTTTCGACAGTCGCCAAAACGTCTTCGCCATGCACCCCGCGCCCGTCAAAGCTGAGGTACAGTTGGCGCACATGGGTCAACCCGTGGGTGACAAGGTATCCATCATGCCCCGCGACCAACCCGCCCGAAAGATCGCTGTGGCGTTCCTCCATCCGCACGTCGCGCGGGGCATCCACCAAAAGTTCGGCATCTTGCCCCGACAGCAACCCCGCCCCCCCCAGCCGGGCCGAAGAATACCCGTCGATCGCCAAGGTGGAATGCGAAGGCGTCGCGCGCCCGGCCCGGCGCCATTTTTCGCCGAAGGTGCGCCCCGAACCGCAGTTCACGATCAGCGGCCGCCGCCCCGATGTCAATTCGAACGCCAGGGTGCTGGCGTGGCCCTGGGCGCTGGCCTCGCGCACTGGCGGCGAGGCGACATCGACGATCAGCGTCGTGCGCCCATGGCCCAACCGGGCAAAGCCCATGGCCAGACCGGCCCGGCGCGGGGCCTTCACCTCGGACGCGGCCAGTGCCTGGTCCAGCCGCCCCTCGGCGCCGCGCCCGCCACCATGGAACCGCGCCAGGCCGCCATCGGCGTGGCGCAGGGCCCGCAAACTGGGCGCGATCCGTTCCAGCGCGGCCAGATGGGCCACGCCCGGCGTGCGCCCGGTTTCCCGCAGCCCGGCGGCGGCCCAGGACAGCAAGGTGAACACCTCCATCAGCTCTTCGGGGTTGCGGGTGGGGATGCCGCCCTGGTCGTCGATCTGCGCCGCACATTCGCGGCCCAGCGCGCGCACAGCCGGGGCAATGTGCCGTTCCATCCCCGACAGCGCGATCCCGGCATAAATCAGCCCGGTCAACGCCTCGAACCGCGCCAACCCCGGCGCGGCGGCGGCCCAGCGGTGCGACAGAAAGTTCGTCTGCTGGGCAAGGCTGCGGAAGAACGCGTCGGACGTGGCCCTGTCGGCACCATTCAGCAGGGTCACGGCGTGGTGGATCCAGCGGATCAGACGCCGCCCGGTCAGATCGGGCGTCCAGCCCGGCCCGCGACCGCGACCGAACCGCGCGATCCAGGCATGGGTCCAGGCGCGCTGGCGATGATTTGCCGATCCATCGCCGACGGCGGCCAGATCGTCGATCCAGGTGAAGCCGTGCAATTCCTGCTCGAACGCCGGATCGGGCATCGGCAAATCCCAGATCGCCAGATCCGGCGCCTCGATCAGATAGCCGGCGAACAGGAAGTTGCCGGTGGAAATCTGCCGCCCACGGGCAAAACTGCCGATGGTACGCGGTTCTGGTTGGCTGGTCAGACCGGTGGCCGGCGCGCTCAGGGTGCTGAGGCGCGCGCGAAGGCGGTTCATCCAGCGCGTCTTGCGCACCTTCCAGGTTTCGATTTGGGACACGTGCCTGTCTTGCCTCGCCGTGCTGCGGGGTCTGTAGTTGTGGTCAGCATACGCCGCAGCGGGCGGTGTGTCATCGCAAAACTGATCAGCTTTGGCCAAACCCCGGGGCGCTGCCCCGGACCCCGAGGTATTTCAGGCAAGAAAGAGAGGGGCGGTCAGCCGGGTTTGCGCAGGGCGGTTATGAAGAAGCCGTCGAGATGGCCGAGGTCGGGCCATTGGTCGGGGGTGATGCGCAGACCTTCGGGAACGCGCCAGCGGTCCTCGATCGCGGGATGGTCAAGCGCGCAGAGGGCCAGGCCGGGGTGGCGCGCACAGGCATCGCGCACCTGTTCTTCACCTTCGTCGATCAACAGCGAGCAGGTGCAATAGACCAACCGTCCACCGGGCTTCAACAGGCGCAAGGCGGCGTCGATCATGCCGGATTGCAGTTTGAACAAAGCGGGAAATTCGCTGCCGTCCTTGGCCTGTGGCAGATCGGGATGGCGACGGATGGTGCCGGTGGCCGAACAGGGCGCATCAAGCAGAATCGCATCAAAAGGCATATCTGCGGCAAAGGTCAGGGCATCGGCCACAAGGGTGTGGGCGGTCAGGCCGGTGCGGGCGAGGTTTTCGTGCAGCCGCGCCATGCGTGGTTCGGAATTGTCCAGCGCGGTGACATCGGCACCGGTGGCGGACAGTTGCATCGTCTTGCCGCCCGGCGCGGCACACAGATCAAGCACCCGTTCGCCGGGTTGCGCGTTCAGCAGGCGGACCGGCAAGGCGGCGGCGGCATCCTGCACCCACCAATCACCGGTGTCGTAGCCGGGCAGCGCCGAGACCTGGCCCGCCCCGGCCAGCCGGACCGAGCCTGTGGGCAGGACGAGCCCGTCCAGGCGCGCGGCAAGAGCCGTGGCATCGCCATCCTTCGGCGTGAGGTCGGTGGCGGCGCCCTTGGCAAAGGCGGCCTCCATCGCCAGAACGCGGTCCTTGCCGAAATCGTCGATCAGGGGTTTACGCAGCCATTTGGGAAGACGCGGCAGCGGCAGGGCGTCCCATCCGCCCTTGCGGATCACGTTGCGCAACACGGCATTGGCCAACCCCGCCTGCGGCGCCGTGTCCGGCGCGGCGCGCACCAGATCTACAGCAGCGTTCACCGCGCCATGATCAGCCGCGCCTTCGACGAATATCTCGTAAAGGGCAAGGCGCAGGGCATTGTGGGTGCGCGGCCAGGGTTTCATCCGCAGGAACGGACCCAAGGCGCGGTCGGCCCGATCCATCCAGCGCAGGGTGCCGGTGGCCAGACGCTGGGCCCGGGCCCGATCGGCAGGGGCCAGTGGGGACATGACCCGGGGCAAGAGTTCGGACAGCAGGCGGTGATCCTCTGTCACCCCCATCAGCAGGGTCAGGGCCGCGGCGCGGGGCGCATCGGGGGAATTGGCCATGATCTGTCCTTTGCCGGGTTGAGAACGCTGACGCGCGGCGTATATCAAGGCAAGTCCCAGAACAACCGACAAGAGACCGCCATGACCGACCAGCCCGATCTGCCCCCCGCCGCCCGCCGCGCATTGGCCGAGGCGGAAGAACGCCGCGCCAAGGCCAGGCCACTGGACCTGCCTGCTGAACTGGGCGGGCGCAACGGGCCCGAACCTGTGCGCTTTGGCGATTGGGAGAAAAAGGGTATCGCCATAGATTTCTGACCGAGTGGGTCAGCGCAGACGCAAATCGGCGCTGTCACCTGTGCCTTGGTCGGCGACAAAGCGGATGGTATCCCCGCTGAGCAATACCTCTTGGCAATTCATTGGCAGCGATGATGCGCCATAGGACATTTCGCGGCAAAAATAGTTGCCTTGCCAAGTCCACGAGCCTGTAACCTTCATGCCGAAGGCGCGGCCCTGAATACCGCCATTGGGCGAAACATTGAGCTGGATTCCAAGGCGCGTCAATTGTCGCCCATCCACCAGCTGAACAAAGCGTGTTTCGTCGGTTACCACCTGAAACCCCTGGGCGACCGCCGAGGTGCCCAGCGTCACCACAACGGTGGCGGTCGCAAGGATATTTGAACAAATCGTCATATGTCGGCTCCGCCTGTCACTGGGGCTGTCGTAACCTATACCCGGCAAGGGCCGGTTCGGATCACTTCAGCCCCAGCACATCCAGCATGTCATAGTGCCCCGGCGGCTGGCCCTGCCCCCACAAGGCCGCCTTGAGCGCGCCGCGCGCGAACAGCGACCGATCTGTGGCACGATGGCTGAGGGTGATGATTTCGCCCGCCGCAGCGAACATCACGTCGTGTTCACCGATGATGTCGCCCCCCCGGATCGCGGAAAACCCGATGGCGCCGGTTTTGCGCGGGCCGGTGATACCGTCGCGGCCCCGGTCCGCCACATCGCTCAGCGCCACACACCGCCCGTCCGCCGCCGCCTGCCCAAGCATCAGCGCGGTGCCTGATGGCGCGTCGACCTTGTGGCGATGGTGCGCCTCGATCACTTCGATGTCATAACTTTCGTCCAACGCGGCGGCGACCTGTTTCACGAGTTGTGTCAACAGGTTGACCCCCAGGCTCATGTTGCCGGCGCGGATGATCGGGGTGACCTGCGCGGCGATGTCGATGGCGGCGATGTCATCCTCGCTCAGGCCGGTGGTGCCGATGACGTGCACGATGCCCGCCTGCCCCGCCAGAGACGCAAAGCCGACCGAGGCCGCGGGGGCGGTGAAATCCACCACCGCATCCACCACCGCAAAGACCGCCGCCGCATCGTCAGTGACGATCACGCCGGTGTCGACCCCGCCCAGCGCCACCCCCAGATCACGGCCCAGCCAAGGATGTTCGGGGCGTTCCAGCGCAGCGGCAAGGTGCAGGGCGTCACTGTCGGCCACCATCCGGGCCAACATTTGCCCCATGCGCCCCGACACGCCGGTGATCGCAATTCCTGTGGTTTTCGCCATGGTGCCCCCCTGTCCGACGCTGCGCCCGGTCTAGCCCAGCCCCCGCGCGGCGCAAAGCCCTTGTTGCACGGGTGTTGCACGGGTGTTGCACGGGGGCCCGATCGCGCCTAGATCAGGCATATGGCGAACAAACGATTTCCCGGGGGCGCGGGCCCCTCGCAACGGCAGCTTCGCGTGGGCGAACTGATCCGGCGCATTTTGTCCGATCTGCTGACCCAGGGGGCAATCCACGACCCTGAGTTGAACCGCATGTCGATCACCGTATCCGAGGTGCGCACATCGCCGGATCTGCGGGTGGCCACCGTGTTTGTCCTGCCGCTGGGCGGCAAGGGCAAGGAACAGGCGATCCAGGCGCTGAAGCGCAACGCGTTCGAATTGCGGCGGGCGCTGAACCGCGAAATGACGCTGCGCAATTCGCCCGAACTGCGGTTCCTGATCGACGACACCTTCGACCGGATGGACCAGACCCGCGCCCTGTTGGAGCGCGACGAGGTGAAGCGCGATCTTGACACCCCCAAGGATGACGCATGATGGCACGACTGCTGGCGCTGCTGCTTTTGTGGCCGCTGGCGGCGCAGGCAGCGCCCGTCTGTGACAAGATCGACTTTGACGGCGCTCCGTTCACCTATTGTCGTATCGACATGGCCAAAGACCCCCTGCGCCTCTGGCTGCGCGATGAAACAGGCAAACCCTACGGCAGCTTTCGAAACATCGAACGCGCCCTGAACGCCGAGGGCAAGACGCTTGGCGTGGCGATGAACGCGGGCATGTACCACGCCGACCGCGCGCCGGTGGGCTTGTACATCGAGGATGGCGATCAGCACATGCGCGTTGTCACCGCCGATGGGCCGGGCAACTTTGGCCTGTTGCCCAACGGGGTGTTCTGCATCACCGGGGCAAGCGCGGCGGTGATCGAAAGCCGCAGCTTTGCCGAATCACCCGCCAAATGCGATCATGCCACGCAATCCGGCCCGATGCTGGTGATTGACGGCGCGCTGCACCCCCGGTTTCTTGCGGAGGGCACATCGCGTTACATCCGCAACGGGGTGGGCGTGTCGGCGGACGGGCGCGAGGTGGTGATCGCGATTTCCGACCGCGCCGTAAACTTTCACCAGTTCGGACGGCTGTTTCGCGATGCGTTCAACACACCCAACGCGCTGTATCTCGACGGCAATGTTTCACGCCTGTACGCGCCGCACCTGGGGCGCAACGATGGCGGGTTTCCGATGGGCCCAATTCTGGGCACCGTGCAACCGATGAATTGACCAATCGCGCCGGGCGCTGTACGCCCCGGCGCTGGCAATGAAGGAACACAGGGCATGGGCAAACGCAAAGGTCGCGACATTTCGGGCTGGGTGGTGATCGACAAACCGGCGGGGCTGACGTCAACCGCCGTGGTCAACAAGGTGCGCTGGGCGTTCGACG
Source organism: Rhodobacterales bacterium (assembly GCA_009992615.1). Classification (GTDB taxonomy): domain Bacteria; phylum Pseudomonadota; class Alphaproteobacteria; order Rhodobacterales; family Rhodobacteraceae; genus Oceaniglobus. Next base: position 1,161 of record JAACVA010000213.1, on the reverse strand, counting down.
CGAAAAAGGCGGGCCATGCCGGCACACTTGACCCGGACGCCACCGGCGTTCTGGCGGTCGCCCTGGGCGAGGCGACGAAAACCGTGCCCTACATCACCGACGCGATGAAGGCCTATCGGTTCACCGTGCGTCTGGGCCAGGCCACCAACACCGACGACGCCGAAGGCGAGGTGATCGCGCAATCCGATTTGCGGCCCACCGATGGGCAAATCATCAAGGCCCTTCTGCCGCTGACCGGTGACATCATGCAGGTGCCGCCGCAGTTTTCCGCCGTGAAAATCGACGGCGAGCGTGCCTATAAACGTGCCCGCGACGGTGAAACGATGCAAATCGCCGCGCGTCCGCTGTTTGTCGAAGAGCTGAACTTCCTGTCGCGCCCCGATCCTGATCATGTCGAGCTTGAGATGGTGTGTGGCAAAGGCGGTTATGTCCGGTCGATCGCACGCGATCTGGGGGCGGCGCTGGGCTGCTACGGTCACGTCGTGTCGTTGCGCCGGGTCTGGTCGGGGCCGTTCGAGGCCGATGACGGCCTGTCGCTGGAGCTGTTGGAGCAATTGGCGCATACCCCCGCGCTGGACACCTGGCTGCGTCCCTTGGAACAGGGGCTTGAGGATCTGCCCGAGGTGCGCTGCACCCCAGAGGGCGCTGCGAAACTGCGCAACGGCAACCCCGGCATGGTGATGTCGTCCGACGCCGAATATGGCGACGAGGCCTGGGCCAGCCTTGAAGGCCGCGCCGTGGCCGTGGGCATCTATCGTGCGGGCGAATTGCATCCCAGCCGCGTTTTCGCGGCGTGATCGTCCGGCAGCACCTGAAAGGCGACGCCGCCAGCATCGCCACCTATTCGCCCTGCGAACACTATCGCTATGATCTGATGCGGGTGTGGGACGGGACAGGGCCGAAGATCACCTTCGTGATGCTGAACCCGTCCACCGCCACCGAAGTGCAGAACGACCCCACCGTCGAACGCTGTGAACGCCGCGCGCGGGTGCTGGGCTATGGCGCGTTCCGCGTCACCAACATCTTTGCCTGGCGCGACACCGACCCGAAGGGAATGCGCGCCGCGCCCGAACCCGTGGGCCTGGCCAACGATGCCGCGATCCGCGAGGCCGCGCTGTGGGCCGATGCCGTGCTGTGCGCCTGGGGCACCCACGGCGCGTT
>JAACVA010000073.1 GCA_009992615.1 Rhodobacterales bacterium | reverse complement strand
GATGGACGACTTCCCGATCGAGCGGTTCTGGCGCGATGCGCGGGTGGAACGGATCTGGGACGGCACCTCCGAGATCCAGCGGCACATCATCGGCCGGGAATTGTTCCGGCCGTTGGGCGCGTGAAAATGGAACCCGCATCGACCAAGCGACTGGAGCGCCTTCTGCGCCCCCGCACCATCGCCGTGATCGGCGGCGGCGGCTGGTGTGCCAACCTTGTCGAGCAATGCGACAAGATCGGTTTCAAGGGCAAGATATGGCCGGTTCACCCGACGCGATCCGAAGTCTCCGGACGCCGCGCATTTGCATCGATCGATGCGTTGCCGGGGGTGCCCGACGCCACGTTCATCGGCGTCAATCGCCATGCAACGGTCGAGCTTGTCGCAGCCCTGTCCGCGCGCGGTGCAGGTGGCGCGATCTGCTTCGCCTCGGGCTTTCAAGAAGCGGTGGCGGAACTATCGGACGGTGCCGATCTGCAAGCGCAACTTCTGGTTGCGGCGGGTGCGATGCCGATCTTAGGACCGAATTGCTACGGGTTGATCAACGCCCTCGACGGGGCAGTCCTTTGGCCCGATCAGCATGGCGCGGTGCGGGTGGAGCGGGGTGTGGCAATCGTCACCCAATCCTCCAACATCGCGATCAATCTCACCATGCAGAAACGCGGCCTGCCGATTGCCTATATCGTGACCGTCGGCAATCAGGCCCAGACGGATCTGGCGGAAATCGGGACAGCTCTCCTGGAAGACCCCCGCGTCACGGCCCTTGGATTGCATATCGAGGGCATCGGCAAGCTGCGGCGGTTCGAGGCATTGGCCGAAACCGCCCGGCGACTCGGCAAACGCATCGTTGCGCTTAAGGTGGGTGCATCGGAACAGGCGCAGGTGGCGACGGTATCCCATACCGCATCCATTGCGGGCAGCGATGTGGGCGCGCGCGCAGTGCTGGCGCGACTTGGGATCGGGCAGGTGTCAAGCCTTTCGGTGCTGTTGGAAACCCTGAAGCTGTTGCATGTGACCGGTCCGCTCGCGTCCAATCGCATCGCGTCCATGTCCTGTTCGGGGGGCGAAGCCAGCCTGATGGCCGATACGGCGCTGGGTCGCGATGTGATCTACCCGCCGTTGTCCGTCAAGCAGGCCTCCGAATTGCGGGCCGCCTTGGGCCCAAGGGTGGCGCTGGCCAACCCACTGGATTACCACACTTACATCTGGGGCGACCGCACCGCGATGGCGGCCTGTTTCTCGGCCATGATGGCACCGGACCTCGCGCTTGGAGTGGTCATTCTGGATTTCCCGCGGCCCGACCGCTGCGTGGCCGCCCAGTGGGAGATCGTGATCGACGCGGTCGGCGATGCCCAGGCCCTGCGCGGAGTGCCGATGGCCATCGTTGCAAGCCTCCCAGAGTCATTGCCTGAAGATACCGCCACCCGCATCATGGCGCGCGGCATCGCGGCCTTGTCCGGGCTGCCGGATGCTCTCGATGCGATCGCAGTTGCTGCGCAGAATCAGGAGGACACGCTGCCGCTTTTGCTCCCCGGTCCGGATGGCGCAACCCGCATCCTGTCCGAGGCAGAAGCAAAAGCCGCCCTGTCGGTTTTCGGCATTCCTGTCCCGCGTGCGGTCCACGCCATCTCACCCGCCGACGCAGCGGTCGCGGCGCAGGGTCTGACCGGACTGCTGGTGCTCAAGGGCGAGGGTTTCGTCCACAAGACAGAAGCCGGCGCGATCCGCCTCGGACTCCAAGCGACGGAGATTGCGGCTGCAGCACAGGCGATGGGAACATCTGCTTTTCTTATAGAAGAAATGATCGACGGGGCAGTGGTGGAACTCCTTGTCTCGGCGCTGCGCGACCCGGCACATGGCTTCGTGCTGACCCTCGGCGAGGGCGGAACATTCACCGAACTCCTTGCCGACACGACACACCTGCTTGTGCCAACCAACCCAAAGGAGATTACCGCGGCGCTCTCTCGCCTGCGCCTCGCCCCCCGCATCGACGGCTACCGCGGCGCACCGGCGGCGGACCGATCCGCGATTGTCAGCGCGGTGCTTGCCGTGCAGGACTATGTCATCGCCCATGCCGGTGACCTCTTCGAACTGGAGATCAACCCGCTCCTGTGCACCCCCACTCGCGCCGTCGCCGCCGACGCCCTTATCCGACTGAGAGACCTCCCATGACCGACAGTCCCATCAAGACGCAGCGCCGGGATCATGTGTTGGAAGTCACGCTTGACCGGCCCAAGGCCAATGCGATCGATCTTGTGACCAGCCGGATCATGGGCGACGTCTTCGCTTCGTTCCGGGACGACCCCGACCTGCGCGTCGCTATCGTCACCGGCGCCGGCGAGAAATTCTTCTGCCCGGGGTGGGACCTGAAAGCAGCCGCCGCAGGCGATGCCGTCGATGGCGACTATGGTATCGGGGGATTCGGCGGATTGCAGGAACTGCGAGGCCTGAACAAGCCGATCATCGCTGCGATCAACGGCATCTGTTGCGGCGGTGGGCTGGAACTGGCGCTCAGCGCCGACATCATCCTGGCGGCGGATCATGCCACTTTCGCCTTGCCGGAAATCCGCTCCGGCACGGTCGCCGACGCGGCCTCCATCAAGCTGCCCAAACGCATCCCCTACCATATCGCGATGGAGATGCTGCTGACCGGGCGCTGGCTCGCCTCCGAAGAAGCTGCCCGATGGGGCCTCGTCAACCACGTCCATCCCGCGGCCGACCTGATGGACGAGGCGCGCAGAATCGCCGATCTGATTGCATCCGGGCCCCCCTTGGTAAACGCCGCCATCAAGGAGATCGTGCGCGAGGCCGAGGACATGAAATTCCAGGATGCCCTGAACAGAATCACCAAGAGCCAGCTCGAAACGGTCGAAAAACTCTACCGTTCGGACGATCAGAAGGAAGGCGCACGCGCCTTCGCCGAGAAGCGCGATCCGGTCTGGACCGGCCGCTGATACGGGAGGGTGGGCGGGGCGACGTGCCCTGGCACAAGCGCCGCCCTCCTCCCCAGATCAAGGACACGAACAATGCCGCTCGCCATGAATCAAGAGGTCTTCATAACCTGCGCCGTCACCGGTTCGGGAAGCACACAGGATCGCAGCCCCCATGTTCCGCGCTCCCCCGCACAGATCGCCGACAGCGCCATCGCTGCCGCCGCAGCGGGCGCCGCGATCGTGCATTGTCATGTTCGCGACCCCGACACCGGCGCACCCTCGCGCGATCTGAAACTGTATCGCGAAGTTACTGACCGCATCCGCGACGCAGGCACCGACGTGGTGCTGAACCTGACAGCCGGCATGGGCGGCGATATGGTCTTCGGTGCCACCGACGCTCCGCTCCCCTTGCGCCAGGGAACGGATATGATCGGCGCAGCCGAGCGTGTCGCCCATATCGCCGAATGTCTGCCCGAGATCTGCACGCTGGATTGTGGCACGATGAATTTCGCCGAGGCCGACTATGTGATGACCAACACCCCCGGGATGCTGCGGGCGATGGGGCGGATGATGACCGAGCTTGGCGTGAAACCCGAGATCGAGGCCTTTGACACCGGCCATCTCTGGTTTGCAAAGGAGTTGGTCCGGGAAGGCGTCCTCGACTCCCCCGCACTCGTGCAATTGTGCATGGGCGTGCCTTGGGGTGCACCGGACGACCTCAACACTTTCATGGCGATGGTGAACAACGTTCCAGAGCACTGGACG
>JAACVA010000072.1 GCA_009992615.1 Rhodobacterales bacterium | reverse complement strand
CATCCAGAACCGGTAGAGGCCCAAAGTCAGGATCGTCAGAACCGCAGTGCCCAAGGCCAGCCGGAACAGCGGCCAGCGGCGGCCCAGAAAGGCGGTTCCGGCGGGATCGTGCGACGCGCCAGCCGTCATGTAAAACGATTGTCGCGCGGAAACCCACGGGGCGCCATACGGCCCGAACTGGCCCGCTTGCCCAGCCATTCGGCCAGCGCGGGTTCGGTGCGTGTGCGCCCGGCGGGGTCTTTCCAGGTCAGCCCCAGCGCCAGGGTAAAGGTAAGGGCATCGGACAACCCGCCATCCTTGTAACTTTGCAGACGCACGCCCTTGCCCCGGCCCATTTCCGGCAATTCCGACAGCGGGAAGATCAACACCTTGCGGTTTTCGCCCACCACCGCCACATGATCGCCGCTTGCCCGGCGACAGACAATCGCGCGCACCCCATCCTTGACGTTCAGCACCTGACGGCCAGTGCGGGTCTGGGCGATCACCTCGTCCTCAGGCACGACAAAACCGTCCCCCGCGCTCGACGCGACCAACAGCCGCGCACCGGGGGCGTGGATGAACAGATCGACGATTTCGGCCTCGTTCGGCAGATCGACCATCAGGCGCACGGGTTCGCCCATGCCGCGCCCGCCGGGCAGGGCACTGGCCGCGATGGTGAAGAACCGCCCGTTGCTGCCGAACAACAACAGCTTGTCGGTGGTTTCAGCATGGATCAGGAACCGTGGAGCATCGCCATCCTTGAACTTGATTTCCTTGTCGCGGGCCAGATGCCCCGACATGGCGCGGATCCAGCCCATCTGCGAACAGACGACAGTAATCGGTTCGCGCTCGATCATCGCTTCCAGCGGCACATCCTCGACCACGCCCGCCTCGGCAAACTGGGTCAGGCGCTGACCGCGCGGGGCGGTCTTGCCGAACTGTTTGCGGGTTTCGCGCAGCTGATCCGCGATGCGGGTCCATTGCAGATCGGTTTCGGCCAGCAGATCCTCAAGATCGGCGCGTTCCTTCTGCAACGACTCTTGTTCGCGCAGCAGCTCCAATTCCTCGAGACGGCGCAAGGACCGCAGCCGCATGTTGAGAATCGCCTCGACCTGCACATCGCTGAGGTCTTTGCCGGGATAGCGATGCGGCACGCCTTTCGCCGCCTCGGCCCCATCCAGCGCGGCGATGGTGGCGTCATCGGCCTGCGGATCGGCGATCGTGCCTTGCGCGTCGATGTCCACCCCGATCAGCGGTGAGACATAATCGGCCTCGGCCATGGCGCGGGGAATCGTCGCCTGATGTGCCGGGCTCCAGTCCTCCCACATCATCGCGCGCTTTGGATCATCGTCGTAACGGATGATGTCGATCACCCGATCAAGGTTCAGAAAGGCGATGATGAACCCTTCCAGCACCTCGAGCCGGTGGTCGATTTTTGCCAGACGGTGCCGCGCCCGGCGGATCAGAACCGCGCGCCGGTGATCCAGAAAGGCGCGCAGCACCTCTTTCAGGCTGCACACCTTGGGAGTGCGCCCGTCGATCAGCACGTTCATGTTCAGGCTGAACCGGGTTTCCAGATCAGAATTGCGATACAGCGCGTTCATCAGCACGTCGGCATCGACACTGCGTGACTTTGGCTCGATCACAAGGCGGATGTCATCGGCGGATTCGTCGCGCACATCACCAAAGATCGGGATCTTTTTTGTCTGGATCAGTTCGGCCAGCTTTTCTATCAGCTTTGACTTCTGCACCTGATACGGGATTTCGGTGACGATGATCTGCCACTGGCCGCGACCCAACTCCTCGATCTGCCATTTGCAGCGCAGCCGGAAGCTGCCCCGCCCGGTGCGGTACGCCTCGGCGATGTTTTCCTTCGGTTCGACGATCACGCCACCGGTGGGGAAATCCGGGCCGGGAACGTATTGCAGCAAGGTTTCATCGCGGGCGTCTGGCGACTTGATCAGATGAAGGCAGGCGCCGATCAACTCATCCAGGTTATGCGGCGGAATGTTCGTGGCCATGCCCACGGCAATGCCGGAACTGCCATTGGCCAACAGGTTCGGAAAGGCGGCGGGCAAAACCACAGGTTCTTGCAGAGTGCCATCGTAATTGTCGCGGAAATCAACGGCGTTCTCGGCCAGCCCTTCCATCAGCGCCTCGGCGGCGGCGGTCATCCGCGCCTCGGTATAGCGGGACGCCGCCGGGTTGTCGCCGTCGATGTTGCCAAAGTTGCCTTGCCCGTCGACCAGCGGATAGCGCACGTTGAAATCCTGCGCCAACCGCGCCATCGCGTCATAGATCGCGGCGTCGCCGTGGGGGTGATAGTTGCCCATCACATCGCCGGAAATCTTGGCCGATTTGCGGAACCCGCCGCCGGGCGACAAACGCAATTCGCGCATCGCATACAGGATGCGGCGGTGCACCGGTTTCAGCCCATCCCGCGCATCGGGCAGCGCGCGGTGCATGATGGTGGACAGCGCATAGGTCAGGTACCGCTCGCCAATGGCGCGGCGCAGGGTTTCCGTCGGGTTGGCGGCGGGCGCCGGAAGATCGGTGTCGTCAGTCATGGCCTCGGGATAGCGGCGGGCGCGCGACACCACAAGACGGCGGTGAGAAATCGGGAACTTTTACCGCAGACAAGCTTTCAGACTCTGATAAATAGGATCAAATGAACGGGGTTCGGGCATGATCAGGATGACATTGCTGCTGGTGTTCGGCATAGCTGCCGCCATGATGATTTATGGCGAAGATACCGGCCTGTCTCGGGCCACTTCGCTCGATGCCCCTGCCGTCACCCGGTCTGACACCGGAACGCCGGGCCTGCTGACCCGCGTGGAAGACTTGATAGAAACGGCCACCGGTCCGGTCGAAACCACCGAGAACGTGCCGCTGAAGGATGAACGACGCGCTATCGAAATCGCACTGGCCGCCACATTGTCCCCCGAACCGCCTGCCGTCCCTGCGCCGGATACAGCCCGGATCGACGCGGCCGCAGACGCCCCACAATCCAGCGCAACAATTTGGTATGTCACCGGCAATTCAGTCAACCTGCGCGGTGGCCCCTCGACAGGCAATGCCGTGGTGGGCCGGGTCCGACTGGGCCAGCAGGCCGAGGTGACAGAGAAAACCGCAAATGGCTGGTACCGGATCCGCACCGCCGATGAGGGGCAGGACGGGTATATCTTTGGCCGGTTCCTCAGTCAGAACCGCCCGGGATGACGCAACAAAAGTCGATTCTGATCACCGGCTGTTCCAGTGGCATCGGGTACGACGCCGCACTGGCCCTGCACCGGCACGGCTGGCGCGTGTTTGCCTCCTGCCGCAAGCCTGAGGATTGCGCGCGGCTGCACGATCTGGGCCTTGCGGCACCGCTGATCGACCTTGACGATCCCGACACCCTGAGCAGCGGATTGGCCGAGGTGCTGGAGGCAACAGGCGGCACCCTGAACGCGCTGTTCAACAATGCCGCCTTCGCCCTGCCCGGCGCTGTCGAGGATCTGCCGCGCGATGGCCTGCGCGCGGTGTTTGAAACCAACCTGTTCGGCCTGCACGACCTGACGCTGCGGGTGATTCCGGTGATGCGGGCGCAGGGCCACGGGCGGATCGTGACCTGTTCCTCGGTGCTGGGGCTGGTGCCGATGAAATGGCGCGGCGCCTATGTGGCCAGCAAGTTTGCGTTGGAAGGTCTGACAGATGTGCTGCGCCT
>JAACVA010000071.1:3779-6336 GCA_009992615.1 Rhodobacterales bacterium | reverse complement strand
GGCTTTCGGCATCCATGCCACCACCGGTTTCGGCCTGCGCCTCGAACACGTCGGCCAGCCGCTCCTGGCCTCGCGCCACGCGGTCCAATGCATCGCTCATCGCGCCATCGACCTGCATCCGCTGGGTCATCCGTTCGATCGAGGTGGCCAGCGCGCCCAGCCGTTCGTCAACCATGGCACGGCTGGTTTCGGCCTCGGCGAACATGGTCTGCAACTGGTCCATCTGCTGCGACATGTAATCCAGCACGGCGGCCACCATGCCCGTCTCACTTTGGCCGTCACCGTCACCCGCGCCAGCATAGCCAAGGCGCGTGATGCTGGACAGCCATTCCTCAAGTTCACGGTAAAACCGGTTCTGGCCATGGCTGGCAAACAGCTCCAGCAGGCCCACCACCAATGACCCGGCCAGCCCCAACAGCGACGATGAAAACGCCACGCCCATGCCGCCCAACTGCGCCTCAAGGCCACTCATCAGGCGGGCAAACACCTGCATTCCGTCCTCGCCCTGTTGCGGGGCCAGGCCGCGGATGGTTTCGACAATCGCGGGAACAGTTGTGGCAAGTCCATAGAACGTGCCCAGAAGGCCAAGGAAAATCAGAAGGTTGACGATATATCGTGTAATATCGCGCGCCTCGTCGATACGCGTCGCCACCGAATCCTGGATTGACCGCGAGGAAGAGGCGGAAATCTGCATTTGCCGCCCGCGCGACCTGAGCAGCGCCGCCAAAGGGGCCAGAAGGCGTGGCGCCTTGACAAATTCATGGCCGGGATTTTCGCTGACGAAACCTTCGATCCAGTTCACCGATTGTGACAGTTGGAACACCTGCCAGAAACACGCGACAATCCCGATCAGGAACACCATCGCGATAAAGCCATTCAGCCACGGGTTGGCCAGAAACACCGGCGCCACGGCGGGAAAGGCAACATAGCCGCCAAGCGCAACAAGGATCAGCACCACCAGCATCATGGTGATCTGGCGCACCGGCTGGGTGAATTGCGCCCTGCCCTCGTGATTGGCCTTGCCCACCATACCGTTTGTCCGCCCTCATCAATGTTGCACCGCAGCATAGAGATGCTGCCGGAAATGTCCAATCACCCGTGGCGATTACGCCGGGGTGAGGATTTCGCGCACACGCCGCGCAAGCCATGCCAGGTTCGGATCGACAATGCCCGTTTGGGAAAGGTGTGCGACGGTGTTGAACAGATATTCCGTGTTCGGCCCCCGCCCGCCCACGGCGCGGGCAATGATATGGGCCTGTTGCTCCAGCGACAGACCGCCGCAATACTGCCCGTGGTCGGTGTCCACCACATAGGCCAGCGCCGCCACCTGCCGCCCGTCAGCCAGAGCCAGAGGCAAAACGCGCTCGACATAGGCGGATGAGATCAGTTCCCGGTCGCGCAGCAGCGCCAGTGTTGCATCCTCGGCCCCCGGCGCCACGCGCAATCCCAACCCGACACAGGACGCCCCCGGCGAAGGGTCCAGCGCCAGCACAAGGCCGGGATCGTCCAACGTGCCTCGATGGTGGATCGAACGCATGCAGAACGTGCGTGCGTGTTCGCCCAGCGTAGCAATCACGCGTTCGGCCACCGGAAACTCGGGGTTCCACATCAGCGATCCGTATCCGAACACCCAAAGGGGCGGCGTTTGCATGGCTCTGGTCCTTCTTCTGCCTTCCCTGTAAACATATTCATACCGAGGGAAAAGGGGCGGTCATGCGCAAATTGCTGGCGTTTGCCATTGTCGCCGCAGCGCTGTGGGGCGGGTACTGGTTCGTCGGGTCGGCGGCGGTCGAACGCGGGCTTGTGGCATGGCTTGACGCCCGCCGCGCCGATGGCTGGGTGGCCGAGTATGACAGCCTGAACACCGCCGGCTTTCCCAATCGGTTCGACACCACGATCACCGGCCTTACCCTGTCCGACCCGGCCTTGGACGTGACCTGGAAGGCGCCGCTGTTCCAGATCCTGGCGCTGTCCTATCGCCCCAATCACATCATCGTGGCGCTGCCGCACACCCAAACCCTTGAAACCCGGTTTCAGCAGGTTGACATCGCCAGCACACAAATGCGCGGATCGGTTGTTTTCCGCCCGGGCACCGCGCTGGCCCCGGATCGCGCGACGATTGTGATGGATGATCTCACCCTCGACGGCAGCGGCGGGTGGTCTGTGGGTTTGGCCGAGGGGCGCCTTGCCACACGCCGCACCGTCGCGCTGGACAATGCCCATGACGTGGCATTCACTGCGCTGGGGCTGGCCCCGACGGCAGCCATGCTTGCCACATTGGACCCGGACGCCCGGCTTCCCAAAACGGTGGACACGCTGAAGATTGACACCACTGTGACATTCGACGCGCCCTGGGATCGTTTCGCCCTCGAAGGCGACCGCCCGCAGATCACCGCAGTGACACTGAAACTGGCGCAGGCCACATGGGGCGCGCTGGATCTGCGCGCGGCCGGCCAGTTGACCGTTGACAGCCTGGGTGTTCCATCCGGGCGCATCACCGTAACCATCACCAACTGTCGCGACATACTGGGGCTGGCGGTGGCCGGCGGGCTTGTGC
>JAACVA010000071.1:0-3706 GCA_009992615.1 Rhodobacterales bacterium | reverse complement strand
CGCCTGCGCTGATCGGGCCAGGCACCCTGTTCCGTCAACAGCGTTCGATTCTCGGCAATACGCATGGTCATCGTGAGACGCTCAGATTTTTTTGGGGTTCCGGCCGAAATCCGGGGCGTCAGTATCCTGTCCCGCCTCGATGATGCTGCGCCGGATCGCGCGCGTTCGGGTGAAATACTCGAACAGGTGCTGCCCGTCGCCTTTGCGGATCGCCCGTTGCAGGGCGAACAGCTCTTCGGTGAAGCGGCCCAGAATTTCCAGCGTGGCGTCCTTGTTCGTCAGAAACACGTCGCGCCACATGGTGGGGTCCGACGCAGCGATCCGGGTGAAATCCCGGAATCCGGCGGCGGAATATTTGATGACCTCGCTGTCGGTGACCCGGCGCAGATCGTCGGCCACGCCGACCATCGTATAGGCAATCAGGTGGGGGGTGTGACTGGTCACCGCCAAGACCAGATCGTGGTGATCTGCCTCCATTACGTCAACATTGGCGCCGATACCTCGCCACAAGCGGCCCAGCCGTGCAACTGCGGCGTCGTCACTGCCCTCGATCGGCACCAAAAGGCACCAGCGGTTGTCGAACAATTCGGCAAAGCCGGATCGGGGGCCGGAATGTTCTGTGCCCGCCAAAGGGTGCGCCGGCACGAAATGCACGCCCGCGGGCAGGTGCGGGCCAACCGCCGCAATCACCGCGCCCTTGACAGACCCGACATCGGACACCGTGCAACCGGGGGCAAGGTGCGGCGCAATTTCAATCGCCACGGCGCCCATAACCCCCACAGGCACGCATAAAACCACCAAATCGGCACCTTCGACCGCCTCGGCGTTGGTGGCGACGATGCGATCGCACAGGCCCAGTTCGGCGGCGATGGCGCGGGTTTCGGGCGACCGCGCCGTGCCGACGATTTCACCCGCCAACCCGGCGCGCCGCATTGCCAAGGCCATCGACCCCGCGATCAGCCCAAGCCCGATCAGCGCCACCCGTTCGTAAACCTGAGTCATATGTCCCGGCCCTTGAAGCCGGCGATCGAATGCACCACCCGGCGGCAAGATGCCTCGTCGCCCACCGTGATACGCAGACAATTGGGCAACTTGTACCCCGCCACCTTGCGCACCAGCAATCCATCAGCGCGCAGATGCGCCTCGCAGGCCTCGGCCTCGCCCACATCATAAAACCGCGCCAGCACGAAATTCGCACAGGAGGTGTCACTGGCCACGCCCAGTTCGGCCAGCGCCTTGGCCAGCCAGCTGCGCAGGCGGGCGTTTTCGGCGCGGCATTTTTCGACATATTCGCCATCGCGCAGCGCAGCCTCGGCGGCAGACATCTGCAATTCCGACAGGTTGAATGGCCCGCGCACCCGGTTCAGCGCGTCGATCACATGATCCGGGCCATAGGCCCAACCGATGCGCAGCCCCCCAAGCCCATAAATCTTGGAAAACGTCCGCGTCATGATTACATTGTCGCGCTTGTCGATCAGCCGCGCGCCGCCGTCATACTCTTCGACAAATTCGGCATAGGCGCCATCCAGCACCAGCAGCACATGGGCGGGCAGTTCGGCCGCGAGGCGCGACACCTCATTGGCCCCGATCATCGTGCCGGTGGGATTGGCCGGGTTGGCGATGAACACCAGCCGGGTGCGGAAATTCACCGCTTCGAGAATCGAATCCACATCGACGGTGCGCTCATGCTCGCGCACCTCGATGGGGGCGCTGCCAGCGGCCAGAGCGCTGATCCGGTACATACCGAAGCCATGTTCGGTGTGGATCACCTCGGTGCCGGGGCCGCCATAGGTTTGGCAGAGAAAGGTGATGATCTCATCGCTGCCCGCGCCGCAGATGATGCGCGCCGGGTCCAGGCCGTGCACCTCGCCCAGGGCGGTGCGCAAGGGCAGATGATCCGAGTTCGGGTAACGATGCAACTGATGCACCGCCTTCTTGACGGCCTCTTTGACGGCCTCGGAGGGGCCGAATGGGTTTTCGTTGCTGGACAGCTTTACGACATCGCGCGCGCCTTCAATCTTGCTGGCGCCGCCCACATAGGGGCTGATTTCAAGAATTCCGGGCTTAGGCTGGATGGCATGTGTCATGGTTTCGTCCCCCTGCTCGGCGGTATCTAGCCGGGGGGGCACCGCAAGGCCAGATCACATGTTGCGGATGCGGCACAGTGACCGATTTTTCAGAGGGTTGCGGTTTTCCGGTCACGGCTGCGACCGGACATGCAAAAGGCCGCCGCGGTTTCCCGCAGCGGCCCTGAAACAGTCGCACCAGGCTTAGTTCTGGGCGTAGTATTCGATCACGAGGTTCGGTTCCATCTGCACCGGATAGGGCACATCGCCCAGACCGGGGGTGCGCACGAACTTGGCGGTCATCTTGTTGTGGTCGACTTCGAGATAGTCGGGCACGTCACGCTCGGCCAGGCCGACAGCCTCAAGCACGACAGCCAGCTGTTTCGACTTGGCGCGCACTTCGATCACGTCGCCTTCCTTCACGCGGTAGGACGGGATGTTCACGCTTTGCCCGTTCACCGTGACGTGGGCGTGGTTCACGAACTGACGAGCGGCAAAAACGGTGGCCACGAATTTTGCGCGGTATACCACCGCATCAAGGCGACGCTCAAGCAGGCCGATCAGGTTTTCACCGGTGTCACCGCGCACACGCTCGGCTTCGACGAAGATCCGCTTGAACTGCTTTTCGGTCAGATCGCCGTAATACCCTTTCAGCTTCTGCTTGGCGCGCAGTTGCAGACCGAAATCCGAAACCTTGCCCTTGCGGCGCTGGCCATGCTGGCCGGGGCCATATTCACGGCGATTTACGGGGCTTTTCGGGCGGCCCCAGATGTTTTCGCCCATACGGCGGTCGATCTTGTATTTGGCAGAGGTGCGTTTGGTCACCGTCTGATCTCCTTCGTTCGGGCCCCCGAGGAGGCAGAAGGGCGTTGTCCTTTGGGTTTACCCCGACAGGCCTCCCCTTGCGGGGGCCACCAACACCAATGAAACACACGCCGACAATACTGCGTGCAGAGTGGCGTGATACGCCCTGGACGTGCCGTGTCAAGGGGCGATGAGGCAACCTTCCCCCATGACCGTGGTCAGCACCCCCGGTTCAATGCCCCAGAATCTGGCTCAGGAACAGCTTGGTACGGTCGGATTTTGGATTGTTGAAGAATTCCTTCGGCTCATTCTGCTCAACGATCTGCCCCTGATCCATGAAGATCACCCGGTTCGCCACAGCTTGGGCAAAGCCCATTTCGTGGGTAACGCACAGCATGGTCATGCCTTCTTCGGCCAGCTCGATCATCGTGTCCAACACCTCTTTGATCATCTCGGGGTCCAGCGCCGATGTCGGTTCATCGAACAGCATGATCCGTGGCCGCATACACAACGAGCGGGCGATTGCCACGCGCTGTTGCTGTCCGCCCGACAGCTGTCCGGGATATTTGTCAGCCTGTTCGGGGATCTTCACCTTTTTGAGAAAGTGCATCGCCACCTCCTCGGCTTCTTTCTTGGGGGTCTTGCGCACCCAGATCGGCGCAAGGGTGCAGTTTTCGAGGATCGTCAGATGCGGGAACAGGTTGAAATGCTGGAACACCATCCCAACCTCGGATCGGATCTTGTCGATGTTCTTCAGATCGCTGGACAACACCGTGCCATCCACGGTGATCTTGCCCGCCTGATGTTCCTCAAGCGCATTGATACAGCGGATCAGC
>JAACVA010000212.1:7948-19065 GCA_009992615.1 Rhodobacterales bacterium | reverse complement strand
AGCACCGGGCCCAGCCAGGCCCGCCCATCGCCGCTGCGCGAATAGGGGGTGGGGCCCGACCCCTTCAGTTGCAAATCGAACCGGCCCTGCGGGCCATTTATTTCGCCAAGCAGAAGTGCGCGCCCATCGCCCAGTTGCGGTGACCAACCGCCGAATTGGTGCCCGGCATAAACCTGTGCAAGAGGCGTCGCGCCGTCGGGCACCGCATTACCCGCAAACATGGCCAGCCCTTCGGGACCGGCCAGTTCGGCAAGGTTCAGCCCCAGATCACGGGCCAGCCCTTCGTTGATCCGCACAAGGCCGGGGCGCGCCACGGGACTGGGCGGCTGTCGGGTGAAAAACCGCGCGGGCAGGCGGGCATAGCTGTTGTCGAAGGGAATGTGCAGGGTCATGGCTGCTCCGGTTTCTGCTCGTCGTTAGATAGGTGGCGCGGGCCGGGGTGCCAACCCGCCATCACAACAGGCGTGTCAGCACCGTCTGACCGGGGCGCGCGGCAAACCGCAGGCGGCGGACGAACACCGTTGCGCGGGCCGGCGCGGCGGCGGCATCAATGTGCAGCGCGACAACGCCGTGACGGCCCAAAGCGGCGGCCAGGGCCTGTATCGCCTCGCCGCCCATGCCGCGCCCGCGCACGGGCGGGCGGATGAACAACTCGCCCAGCGTCGCCGTGGATCCGCCAAGGCCCAGATCATAACCGAACGAAACAACGGCGTGACCGACGGGCGATTTCGGCGGTCCGATCAGATACAGCACGGCATGGGGCACCCCCGCCAGCAGCGACGCCAGCGCGCCGTCCAGATGGTCGGTCGGCTGGCCCAATTCGCCGTGAAAGGCAGTGCTCAGGGCCAAAGCGCGGGCGTGATCCTCGGGCGTGGCAATCCGCAGGCTGACGCTCACAACCGGGCCAGTCTTTCCGTCAGCAGTGTGAAAAATCCGGGCGCGTCGAGGTCGCCCATGAAAAGGGCGTTGGGCGCCCGGTCTGTCACGCCCCACCAATCGGCCACGGTCATGCCCATGGTCAGATCCGATGTGGTTTCGATTTCGACGTTTATGTGGCGCCCGGTGAACAGGTCGGGTGCCAGCAGAAATGCCGTGACGCAGGGGTCGTGCAGCGGCGCACCGGCGCTGCCGTATTTCGCCTTGTCGAACCGCTCGAAGAAATCGGTCATCTGGGCCACCGCGATGGCGGCCGGGCTGCCGATGGCGCGGAACGCTGCGTTGCGCTCGGCGGTGACCAGGGCCTTGTGCGTCACGTCCAGCGGCATGACCACAAGGGAAATTCCGGATTTAAAAACAATATCAGCGGCGTGGGGATCGACGTGAATGTTGAATTCTGCCGCCGGGGTGATATTGCCCACCTCGAAATACGCGCCGCCCATCAGCACGATCCGCTGTACCCGTGCGGCGATGTCGGGCGCGCGTAGCAGCGCGGTGGCGATGTTGGTCAGCGGCCCGAGGGGGCACAGCGTGACGCTGCCCGCCGGATGGCTGCGCAGGGTTTCGATAATGAAATCCACCGCGTGCCGGTCCTGCAGGGCCATGGTTGGGTCGGGCAGGACGGGGCCGTCCAGCCCTGTCTTGCCGTGCACATGTTCGGCGGTGACAAGCGGCCGGTTCATCGGCCTGTCACAGCCCGCAAACACCGCCATATCGCGCCGCCCGGCCAGTTCGCAAATGACGCGCGCGTTCTTTTCCGTCAGGTGCAGCGGCACGTTACCGGCCACGGCGGTGATGCCCAAAACCTCAAGCTCGGGCGAGGCGAGGGCCAGCAGGATTGCAACCGCATCGTCCTGGCCCGGGTCGGTGTCGATAATGATCTTCTGTCGCATGGGGCCTCTCTCAGGCGTCGCGGGTCATGTCGCGGGTCAGGGCGTCAAGCACCCGGGCCCAACTGCGGATGCCCTTGTGAAAACTGCTCAGGTCATACTTTTCGTTGGGCGAATGGATCTGGTCGTCGTCCTTGCCAAAGCCCAGCAGGATCGAATCCATGCCCAGCAGTTCCTTGAAATGCCCGGCAATCGGGATTGATCCACCAGCGCCAATATACGCGGGCGTCTCGGGCCATTCGGGGGCCAGGGCGGCGCGGGCCAGTTCAAAGGCGGGATTGTCGATGCTCATCCGGCTGGCGGGCGAGGCACCGTGATCGTGCCACTCGATTGTGCAATCGGCGGGCAATTGCGTCTCAACCATGGCGCGAAATGCCTTGCGGATGGCGTGGGGGTCTTGCGTGCCGACAAGGCGGAAACTTATCTTGGCATGGGCCTCGGCGGGCAGAACCGTCTTGAAGCCGTCACCGCTGTAGCCGCCCCAGATGCCGTTCACCTCGCAGGTCGGGCGCGCCCAGACCTGCTCCAACACGCTGCGATCCTGCTCGCCGGCTGGCACCGACAGGCCGACATCACCCAGAAACACTTCGGGATCAAACCCCAGGCCCTGCCACTGGTCGCGCAACTGTTGTGGCAATTCGGGTACGCCGTCGTAAAAGTCGGGCACGGTGATGCGGCCCATGTCATCGTGCAAGCCGGCAATGATGCGCGCCAGAACGCGGATCGGGTTGATGGCCGCCCCCCCGTAATAGCCCGAGTGCAGATCGCGCGATGGGCCGCGGATCGTCAATTCTTCGCCGAGCAGGCCGCGCAGCATGGTGACGATGGCAGGGGTGCCGTCACCGAACATGGCCGTGTCACAGATCAGCGCGATGTCGGCGCGCAGCTCATCGGCGTTGTCGGTGAGGAACGGCACGAGTGAGGGCGAGCCGCTTTCCTCTTCGCCCTCGAACAGGAAGGTGATGTTGCAGGGCAGGGATCCATGCACCGCCTTCCAGGCGCGGCACGCCTCAAGGAAGGTCATGAACTGGCCCTTGTCATCGCCCGCGCCGCGCGCCCGGATCACCCGCCCTTTCGGCGTTTCCTCGATCACGGGATCGAACGGGTCACGCGCCCAAAGGTTCAGCGGATCAACGGGTTGCACGTCATAATGCCCGTAGAACAACAGATGCGGCCCGTCACCCCTGTGATGGCCCACAACCATCGGATGGCCCGGAGTGGCGCGGGTTTCGGCCTGCACCCCCATGCTGTGCAGATCCTGCACCACCCAATCGGCGGCGCGGGCGCATTCCGATCTGTACGCCGGATCGGTCGAAATCGAAGGAATCCGCAGCAGCGTCATCAGCCGGTCGAGGGCATGGGGCAGATCTGCGTCGATTCGGGACAGGACAGCGTCGAGGGACATGTTAAAAGCTCCGGCTGGGCAGGTGTTGCGCGCACCCTAACAGCCATCGGCGCGCTGTCCAGCCGAACCGCCGCGCGGGCCCCGGACGGTGTGCGGGCGGTGCGGCGTGCTGGCCTTGTGCGGTCCGGCCCTTGGGGGTTTGCCCGAAAATTGGCGCCTTATGTTTCTGCAGTGCGGCTTTTGAATGCGTTTCTGAACTGCACTTCGCGCTTTTGCTTAGGTCGTTCCGCCAAATCCCGAAATTTGCGCATAAAAACGCTTAGTCGGGCGAAGGAACGTTTTTCTGCCTGTGCATCGGCAATGGTGCTGTGTTAGCTTCCACCTAAAGGATAGGACGGGTCGAATCGTCCGCAAGACGGTACACGGGGCAGCAAATTTGGTGGGCAAGATGATCCGACGTTTTCGGGCGCCAGAGGTCGTAGAAGAAGAAAAGCCGAAGGGCTTTGATGATTTCGATCTTCGGTTGGGCGACGTAATGCGCGGTGAACGCGCCACACTTGGCAAGTCACTTCTGGATGTCCAGCGGGAACTGAAAATACGCGCAACTTATATTGCAGCGATCGAAAACGCCGACCCCGCGGCGTTTGAAACACCGGGATTTATTGCCGGTTACGTTCGGTCTTATGCGCGGTATCTCGGGTTGGACCCAGAATGGGCGTACAGGGCATTTTGCGCCGAGGGCGGGTTCGAAACAGCCCATGGCATGTCTAGCGCGGCCTCGTCCAAACGCACCGAACCCAAGTTGTCTGACAAGAACCGGCGCGATCCCTTTGCCGAGGCGACGGCGATGTTCGCCCCTGCATCCCCCGGTTTCTGGTCGCGTGTCGAACCCGGCGCCATCGGATCAAGCGCGGTGTTGCTGGCGCTGATATGTGGCATTGGTTATGGCGGCTATGCCTTTGTCAACGAAGTGCAAAAAGTTGAATTCGTGCCAGTCGATCAGGCCCCCGGTGTCGTGTCCGAGCTTGATCCGCTGGTCGGTGTGGGCGCGGTCATGCCGGTGGGCCAGGAGGCGCAGCCGGGTATCGTTGCCGCCGAAGGCGACGGGTTTGACCGGCTGTACCGGCCCGAAGCGCTGGAAGTGCCGGTTCTGGTGGCGCGGGATGCGCCGATTGCCACGTTGGACCCGCGGCGCGGCGGTGCCATTGCATCAGACACGGTTCTGGCGCGACGGGACGCTGAAATCACCGCTTTGCCCAGTGGCCTTGCAGCCAATTCCGATCTGGCGGGCGTCGCGACGGCGCAGGCCACCCCGCAGGTTGTGGCCAACAACGTGCCCGAGGTGGTTCTTTTCGCCGTGCGCGAAAGCTGGGTCCGTGTGCGCGCTGCAAATGGTACGGTGATCTATGAAAACATCATGAACAAGGGCGATCGCTTTGTGCTGCCCCAGACCGAAGAGGCCGCAACGCTGTTGACCGGTGAGTCCGGCGCCGTCTATTTTGCGGTAAACGGTGAACATTACGGCCCCGCCGGGCGCAACGGGCAGGTGACCAAGAACCTCAGCCTGGCCGCCGACAGCCTGCGCGACCAGTATAAGGTGGCCGATCTGCAAAAGGACGGCGATCTGGCGACGGTGGTGGCCGATGCATCGCTGTTGGCCCCTGTCGAGGAGTGACGCAGCAGCGTTGCGCGTCTGTGCTGTCTGGCCTATTTGTTGCCTAAATCGAATTGCACAAAAGGGCCTGCCGCATGTCTTTGAATCATGTTCGTCCGTGGCGCAACATTTATCGCCGCAAATCGCGCCAGATCATGGTGGGCGCGGTGCCGGTTGGGGGCGATGCCCCGATCACCGTGCAGACCATGACCAACACCCTGACCACCGACGTGCCGGCCACCATCGCACAGGTGCAGGCCGCCGCCGAGGCCGGTGCCGACATCGTGCGCATCTCGGTGCCTGATCAGGACAGTGCCCGCGCTTTGAAAGAGATCGTGCGCGAAAGCCCGGTGCCGATCGTCGCCGACATCCATTTTCACTATAAACGCGGCATTGAGGCGGCCGAGGCCGGCGCCGCCTGTCTGCGGATCAACCCGGGCAACATCGGTGATGCCACGCGGGTGAAAGAGGTGATCAAGGCGGCGCGCGATCACAACTGTTCGATCCGCATCGGGGTGAACGCCGGTTCACTGGAAAAGCACCTTTTGGACAAATTCGGCGAACCATGCCCCGATGCCATGGTCGAATCCGGCCTGGACCACATCAAGATATTGCAAGACAACGATTTTCACGAATTCAAGATCAGCTGCAAGGCGTCAGACGTGTTCATGGCCGCCGCCGCCTATCAGCAACTGGCCGATGCCACCGACGCCCCGATCCACCTTGGCATCACCGAGGCAGGCGGTTTGACCACCGGTACGATCAAATCGGCCATCGGCCTTGGAAACCTGCTGTGGATGGGCATCGGTGACACGATCCGCGTGTCGCTGTCCGCCGATCCGGTGCAAGAGGTGAAGGTGGGGTTCGAGATCCTGAAATCGCTGGGCCTGCGACATCGGGGGGTGAACATCATTTCCTGCCCGTCCTGCGCCCGTCAGGGGTTTGACGTGATCAAGACGGTCGAGGCGCTGGAACAGCGGTTGGAACATATCAAGACGCCAATGAGCCTGAGCATCATCGGCTGTGTCGTAAACGGCCCCGGCGAGGCGCTGATGACCGATGTGGGGTTCACCGGCGGCGGGGCAGGGTCGGGCATGGTGTATCTGGCGGGCAAGCAAAGCCACAAGCTGACCAACGACCAGATGATCGAACACATCGTCGAACAGGTCGAGAGAAAGGCCGCCGCGCTCGAGGCCGAAAAAGCCGCCGCAGAAAAGACACCGGAACAGGCGGCGCAATAGCCGGTTCAGGCCGCGGTCATGTGGCTGTGGCCGTACAGCACCGGGCGGTGGGCGATGCGTCGTAGGTGGCGGTGGCTGCCGCGCTCGAACACATGCAGGTCGCGCCAGTATCCCGCCACGGCATAGTGCCGCCCGCCGGGCAACAACGCGATGCCACAGGGGTGCTTCAGCCCGATGTCGCGGGTGTCGATCGTCTGGGTCACGCTGCCATCCTGCGCCGAAAACACCACAAGGCGGTGCGATGTGGGGAAGCTGGCGATGAACTCCTGCGCCACCGGTTCGTATTCCACCGACAGCCCATGGCGCAACTGCCCTTCGGGCAGATCGGCGGCCAGGGTTCTGTGCCGCCCGTCCGCCCGGTCGAACAAAAGCGGCGCTGAGGGCAGGTAGGTTTCGCCCGGCGTGGCAGTGATGTCTTTTGGCCCTTCGCCCAGTGCCGCTTGCCACGGGGCATCTGCCCCCGCGCCGCCCAGCCGGGCGCGGATCGCAAAGATCGTCTGATCCGAGACGGCAAGGTGGCGCAGTTCATCCACACCGGCCGGCGCATCGTATCGCGCGACAAGGGCGCCACTGGCCGGATCGACCAGAGTGACAGATGGTGCCACCACGCGGCGCGGCTGGCCCAGCTGCCGTTCGCCGCGCGGCAGGACCGAGCCATAATTCGCAACGGCCAGCGTCCGGCCATCGCCGGACAGGCGCATTTCGTGGGGGTCTATTCCGTGGCAGGATACGGCGTCCTGCACGGCCAGCGTGACAGGATCGCGGCGCACCAGCCGCCCGTGATGATCGGCGGGCCTGCCGGTATAGCGGGCCAGCGGCGCGCGTTCGCTGGTGATCAGCGTGCCATCGGCCAGAAACACACCGTGGCCGCCGCCCCGCCAACCGGCATCGGGGCTGCGCCCCTGGCCGATCAGTTCGAGGGTAACGGGATCAAAGGCCACATGGTGCGCCATGGCGCCGGATTTCAGAGGGCCCATTTGACCGAAAAACCCGACGCTGCCATTCGGTGAGATGGCGATGTCATGGCCCACCACGGGAAAGGCGGCCTGGGTCACATGGCCATCGGGGGCGATCCGGGTGATCAGCGTGTGCTGTCCGCCCTGCGCGCGGCGGCGGGTGCTGTCGGCGGGTTCGTTTTCGGGCCTTGCATCGCCCAGGTTATAGCCCGGCACGAAGATCACGCCGCCGCCCTCACCGCCCTGCGGCCCGACCCCGGCACAGCCGGTCAGGCCCAGCGCCGCCAGACCGCCCAGAATGTCACGTCGTTGCATACTGTCCTCTTTGGTCGCTGCGCGATGTGTACGGTGCAATTTTCCGGGCGCGGTCAACCCCGCGCCCGAGCGCCGGCTCAGTCGCTGTGGCCACCTTGCGCCAAGGATTGCTGGAGAAGCGCCTTGGCCCGGATTTCCTGCTGTAATTTGTTCAATTCGTCACAGGCACGGGTGGCGATGCATTCGGCTGCGGCAGTGTACAATGCCTCCTCCGCTTCGTACCGGGCCTGCAAAGCAGGGTTATTGCCTTGAGCATCGTTGGCCAATAACTGAACGCGCACGGCCTGTGCTTCGTAATATCTGCGCCCGGCTTCCTTGCTCAGATCTGCACTGCCCAAGATCACCCCGGCAAGGGGCGCGCCGGACTTGAGGGGATTCGTCGCAAAGTCCTGGATAGCCGCAACACCAAGTTCCTTTGTGGTTTCCCCGGTTTCGGTCGCGCACATCGCGCCCGTCAGCAGGGTCAACATCGCACCGGCCAGTATACTGCGGTGCATGGCTTTTTTCGGAATTTGCATTGATTGTTCCTCTCATTCGATTCCACATATGCACATTGCGCTATGGGTTTCGAGAGAGGGTTGACCTGGATCAATCCGTGCGCGTTTTGCGCACAAATGCGCACGGGGTCAGTCGCGCAGGCCGGCGACGATCTGTTCCATCGCATCCAACGGCACATAGCCGCGCACCATCTGATCGCCGAACACGAAACTGGGGGTACCGTTGATGTTCAACCGTTGGCCAAGGGCGCGGTTGGCGGTGATGATCGCGGAGACCTCGGGGGCGTTCATCGCCGCCAGAATCGCATCGCTGTCCAGCCCGGCCTCGGTGGCGACCGCGCGCAGGCTGCCTTCGGTCACGTCATCGCGCATCACCATCAGGGCGTCATGCACCGTTTCATAGGCGGCATCGCCCGCCAACTGACGCGTCGCCAGGGCAAAGCGTGACGCCAGGACCGAAGCGTCGCCCAGAATCGGAAATTCCTTGACGATCAGCCGTATGTTGCCATCGCGCGCCAACAGTTCGGCCACCTCGGGAAAGGCGCGTTTGCAATAGCCGCAGCGGTAATCCATGAACTCGACGATGGTGATGTCGCCTTCAGGGTTGCCGCCCACCCAGGCGGTCGGGTCATTGTACAGCGCATCGGCATTGTCGATCAGAAGCTGTTGGTCGCCCATCGCTTGGGCGGCGGCGTCGCGCTGTTCCATCACCGCGATCGCCTCCATCAAGACCTGGGGGTTTTCCAGAAGATAGGCGCGGATTTCGGCCCCAAAGGCCGGGCGGTCGGCCTCGGACAGGGCGAAGGCGGTGGTGCCATCGGCATCGGTGCCACGGTCTCGGGTCTGGGTGACGACAACGCCAACGGCAAGGGCCAGAACGGACAGGGCGGCGACGGCAAGGGGGGCGCGGTTCATGGCAGGCTCCATCACGGGGGGCGCGGGCCGCGCCGTTCGCGCGTGTCGATAGCGCGCGGTGCAGTGCGGCGCAACCCCGACAGCGATCACATTGGCGTCGGACTGTCAGGCAGGGCGCAGTGTTGGGGCGCATTGACGGGGCGCATTGACGGGGCGGGCCCGGCGGGGCAGTCAGGGCGCACCAAACAGGCAGGAGAACGCGATGCGACAATCCCGGCGCGGGCAGGTGGACCCGTTCATCGTCATGGACGTGATGGAACGCGCCCGTGCGGCCGAGGCGTCAGGCCGCGATATTATCCACATGGAGGTGGGCCAGCCCGGCACGCCGGCCCCCGAAGGCGCCCGCGCGGCCTTGACGGCGGCGATGGCGGCGGGGCCTCTGGGCTATACCGTGGCGCTGGGGCTGCCTGCATTGCGGGCGCGCATCGCGCGGCTGTACCGGGATTGGTACGGCGTCGATCTGAACCCGCAGCGGGTGATCGTGACCGCCGGGTCGTCGGCGGGGTTCTTGCTGGCCTTCACCGCACTGTTTGATGCCGGTGACCGGGTCGCGTTGGGCAACCCCGGCTATCCGTCCTATCGCCAGATCCTCAAGGCGCTCAGCCTGGTGCCGGTGGGCATTGAAACCACCCCGAAGGCGCGGTTTCAGCCGACGCCGGACAATTTGCCCGCAGACATCGCAGGGCTGATCGTGGCATCGCCGGCCAACCCGTCGGGCACCATGCTGGACAAATCCGACCTTGCCGCGCTGATCGACGCGACGCAGGGCAGGGGTGCCGCCTTTGTGTCGGATGAAATTTATCATGGGGTGAATTACGACAAACGCCCGGTGTCCGCGCTGGAACTCAGCGACGATGTCTATGTGATCAATTCGTTCTCAAAGTATTTCTCGATGACCGGTTGGCGCGTCGGCTGGATGGTCGTGCCCGAAGACCATGTGCGCGTGATCGAGAGGCTGGCCCAGAACATGTTCATCTGCGCCCCCCATGCCAGTCAGGTGGCGGCGCTGGCCGCGCTGGATTGCACCGATGAATTGCAGGCCAATCTTGCGGTCTATGCCGAAAACCGCCGCCTGCTGATCGAGGGGTTGCCGAAGGCCGGGTTCACCACCTTTGCGCCGCCGGACGGGGCGTTCTATGTCTATGCCGATGTCTCTGTCCTGACCGATGACAGCCTGTCTTTCGCGGCTGAAATCCTTGACAAGGCCGGCGTCGCCGTCACTCCGGGCCTTGATTTCGACCCCGACCGCGGCGCGCGCACCTTGCGGTTTTCCTATGCGCGGGCAACCGCCGACATCGAAGAGGGGTTGGCGCGGCTGACGACGTTCATGGCAAACCGTCAGTAATCCGACACCAGCAGGTGCAGCGGCGCAACATCCTCGTCTATCGTGGAAAACCGCCCGATGGGTTTTTCAAACACGTTGTCGGTCTTGTCGTCGTTCACTGTGCTGACCTCACCGATCAGACAATCGCCCTGCTCGGCCCAGAAGGCGTGCCAGATACCGGGCATCAGCGTGACGCTTTGCCCCGGTTTCAGGCGCAGATGCCCACCGGCGGGCAGGGTCACCGGCATTGCGTCGCTGGGCACGGTCACGTCGTCGGTTCGATTGATCGATCCGTCCGGGTTGGGCGCGAACAGTTGCAGCACCAGATCGCCACCGCCCCGGTTGATGATGTCCTCGGCCTTGATATTGTGGCGGTGCATCGGTGAATACTGTTTGTCACGCGAAATCATGATTTTTTCGGCGTACAGCATTCCCGTGCCACGGCCCAGATCCGCCGCGTTGCCGTTGCGCGTGGTGAACAGGAACAGGCCCATCTCGGCAAATTTGCCCGCGCCGTAATCGGTGATGTCCCAGCCCAGACCGCGGGTGTGGATGGCACTGCCCGCCGCCGCGCGCATCTGGTCAGGCCCCCAATAGGCGAAAGGCGGCAGCACAAAGCCGAAGCTGCGGATGAAGGCATCGCTGGCCTGCAATATCTCGTTCACGGCTGAGCGTTTCATCGGGCACCTTTCTGGTTTCATTCGCCAAGGGGTGGATATGCCGGATCGCGGCATCGGTTCAAGGCACGCCGCGCGATGCCCATCGGGGCTGTCGTTACGTCAACAACGCCGCCTCACAAACTGTCCCTTTGCGCAGGGGCCGAAAAGCGGTATGAATTTTAAAGGTGATGTAACGTCGGAGCCGAACAACACAAAAGCGTTCATGTGTGTCAAGGCGCCATGTGGCATTTTCTTGATCCGGCATCGTTGCCAAATCAGTTACAGTTTGGGGCGGCGTGGAGCTTTGTTCAAAGAATTTGCAGTGTAAGGATGGAAACAATCTGTTTTGGGCGATTTCCATAAAATTCCGCTCAAAACAAGCGAT
>JAACVA010000212.1:0-7934 GCA_009992615.1 Rhodobacterales bacterium | reverse complement strand
GCAAGGTGGACGACGCAGGCTTCGGGCACGGTGCATCTGGTGGAATTGAGTGGC
The DNA here is from genome assembly GCA_009992615.1 of Rhodobacterales bacterium. Taxonomy (GTDB): domain Bacteria; phylum Pseudomonadota; class Alphaproteobacteria; order Rhodobacterales; family Rhodobacteraceae; genus Oceaniglobus. The sequence goes on along the minus strand of JAACVA010000212.1, from coordinate 7,880 downwards.
GCGTTGTTAGGTGGCACCTTGATGATTCGCGAACCGATCTGCCGATATGCTGCCGCCAAGGTGCGTCAGTCGCTTCAGGAGGCCTTCGGGTGAAAGATCGACTGCAACAAGAGACGGTATCGGTGTCGCTGGGCGGCGCCGACATCCGACAAAACAACGCCTCGGTCATGGCGATGTTCGCCGATGGGAACAGGGCATTTGTGCCGCGGTTGGTGCAAGGTGTCGATCTCTTGTCGCGTCCTGCGGCGCGGCCACAGCGCAGCTGGATGCCCTATCGGGCCTGGGGCAAACGGTGGATCGACATCTTTCTCGTACTGCTGACCGCACCGATGACCATCGGTGTGGTGCTGATCTGTGCCCTCGCGCTGTGGATCGAAGGCGGCAATCCGTTTTACCGCCAACAGCGTTTGGGGGTTGGCGGGCGGCGGTTTTCGATCTGGAAACTGCGCACGATGGTGCGCGATGCCGATACCTGTCTGCATCGCCATCTTGAGGCCGATCCTGCACTGGCCCGGGAATGGGCGACGACACAGAAGCTGAAGCACGATCCGCGGATCACCCGGGTGGGTGCAGTTCTGCGCACGACATCGCTGGATGAGCTGCCGCAATTCTGGAACGTGTTGCGCGGCGAGATGAGCCTGGTCGGCCCCCGCCCGATGATGCCCGAACAGTTGTCGATGTATGGTGATCCCTTTGCCTATTTCGCCATGCGCCCGGGCATCACCGGGTTTTGGCAGGTTTCAGCGCGCAACGAGGCACATTTTGCCTTCCGTGCGGAAATCGACGCCCAGTATCATCGGCGCATGTCGCTGGCCTGTGATCTGGGGGTGATGCTGCGTACGGTGGGCGTGATGATGCGGCGCACGGGGTATTGAAAACGCTGCTGTCCTTCCCCATCTCAATTTCTACGCCAAACACAGGTCTTGCGGTTGCCATATCCTCGCCGCTATGCGGCGTCATGCAGGCGGCGTAGCCATCGGTCGGGTCCGTGAACCGGGTCTGTCATGGCATGGCTGGGAAAGTTTGGGTTCCACGATGAACGACATGTCCTCGATGCCCGATCCTCTGGATGGCCTGTACGAAGCCGAAGCGTGGGAAGATTTCGATGGTATGCGCCCGATGAGCGATCAGCGCAAAGCCAGGGGCCGTCTGCCCCGCGACAGCGATTGGGCGCTGCGCCTCAGGGCGATCGTGTCCCGGTCCGATGCGTCGGTCTTTTCGCCCGCCGCCGCCGCCATGCCCCGCACCAACCTGTTCGCAGCTCCGGGGGGCAGTGCCGCCGCACCCGCCCGCGCCGAAACCTGGTCTGGCTTGCAGATGATCCAGCCAAGGGCGCGGGCCTTTGGTCAGGACGGCGCACCGCTGGCCCATCATGACCGGGACGGGCCTGTGTCGCGCGCCTTTGATCTGCTGCGCACGCGGCTGATGCACAGCCTGCGCCAGAACGGGTGGAGCCGGATTGCCATCGCCGCGCCCACCTCCGGTTGTGGCGCCACCTTCACCGCGGTCAACCTGGCCATGGCCCTGTCACGGGTGCCGGGCAGCCGGTCTGTGCTGATGGACCTGAATCAGCGCAAACCGGGCGTGGCCGATGCGCTGAACCTGCACGGTGTGGGCGAAATGCGCCGGTTTCTGTCGGGTCAGGTGTCGCTGGGCCAGCATATCCTGCGTTTGTCCGACACCCTTGCACTGGGCCTCAACACCGCGCCATTCCAAAACAGCGCTGACATCCTTCACGACCGGCGCACGGCCGACGTGTTGGAACATATGCACACCGCTCTGGCGCCTGATGTCGTGCTGTATGACCTGCCCGCAGTCCTCGATTTCGACGATCTGGGCGCTTTTCTGCCGCAGGTCGATGGTGTTCTGTTGATTTCCGACGGAACCCGCACGACCGCACGCCACATTGAAGAATGTGAAAGGGTCTTGGCCGGGCAGGCACCGCTGTTGGGGGTTATCCTGAACCGCGCCCGCCCATCCTCGCTGCGCCTCTGAAGGCCACGGCGATCGGTCCGGGGGCCTGCGCGGTTTGTTCCCGATGGGGCCACAGTTTTGCCCCGTTGCTCTGGTTTGTTCGGGTTGGACGCGCTATTCACGACGCTGGCGCATCCGCCAAGGCAGTGGGATGAACCGATGGGCCCGATCTATTCGCTCGATGATTTTCTGGATATGGTACGTCGCCACCTGTGGCTGATCTTGCTACTGGTGCTTTTGGGCAACCTTGGCGCATTGATTTTCGCCGCCAGGCAACAGCATATGTATCGCAGCGCCGAGGTGATCCAGATCGAGCGTCCGAAGATCGACAATGAACTGGCTGCGTCCACCGTGGCCGGGTCATCTGCGCGACGGCTGCAACTGATCGAACAACAGATCATGGCGCGCGGCAGCCTTCTGACGCTGGTCGACAAATTCGATCTGTTTGCCGACGTGCCCGACCTTACCCAGACCGAGCAGGTGAACCGCTTGCGGGAATCGGTTCGCATCGAAGGTCTGGCCGCCGTGCGTGAAGGCTTTGCCGATGATGGCACCATTTCGGTTCTGACGATCACCGCCGAAATGCCCACCGCCGCCCAGGCCCAGGCGGTGGCGCGCGAGCTGTCGGCGCGCACCATCGCGCTGTCGGCCCAGTCCCGTGCCGAACAGACGCGCACGACGCTTGAATTCTTCCTCCGCCAGGAGGAACAGTTGCGCGGTGAGATCACCGCGCTTGAGGATCAGATGACCGCCTTTCGCGCGGCCAATGCTTTGGCGATCCCCGGGTCGCTGGAGTTTCGCCGCGCCGAGATCCAGACGATCCGCCAGGCTGTTTTCGACATCGAGCGTCAGTTGATTCTGGTGCAACAACAGCTTGACCAGATTGATCCGAACGCCCGCCGCGCCACCCGCGACCGGCAGGTGGCCGAATACGAGGCGCAACAGGCCGCCCTGACCCAGCAGCGGACCATGTTGAATGACCGGATCACCGCGCTGTCGGCCAGTTTCGACACGACCCCCGAAATTGACCGGACACTGGCCACATTTGAACGGCAAATGACCCAACTTCAGAGCCAGCTTGATGTGATCACCACCCGCCGGGCCGAGGCGGAAGTGGGCGCGCGGCTTGAGGCACGCAACAGTGCCGAACAGTTGACCGTGCTTGAACCGGCCCCCTTGCCCGAATATCCCTTCACCGCGTCGAAGAAACGGCTGGCGCTGATGGGTGGCGCGGCGTCGGTGCTGGGGGCGCTGGGGGTGGCGTTCCTGCTGGATCTGCGCAAACCCGTGCTGCGCACCGCCGCGCAGATGAAGCGCGAAACCGGGCTGTCGCCGGTGGTGTCGATCCCGTATCTGGACGCCCGGCAGGTCCGGGTGTCACGTCTCGCGAAACTGCGTCACCGGCTGGCCGAGCGTCAGGAAACGCGCCGCGACCGGGCCCTGAAACCGCCCGCCGACCAGGCCTGAGGCGCAGCATGCGGCGGTTCGGCTATTGTGTCGTCAAGAACAGTGTTCTATCGCAAGGCGCAAGGCACAGTGCCTTCGGGCGATCGGGGAACCGGCCGAAAGGCGGCTGCGTCCGGACACTGCCTTGTGGCGGGCCGCCGCGCCCTTTCACAATGCGTCGTCCGGGCTGCGCAGAACACAGTCGCCACCCGCTGTGTTTGCCTTCGCTGCTACGGTTCTCCGAGTTTCACACCTGCGCGGAGCGTTCAGAGCCATGACAAAGATCCCCACCTTGCCTCGCAAACACCTGTTCGACCTGCCCGAGGGGGTGATTTACCTTGATGGCAATTCCCTTGGCCCGCTGCCCAAGGGCGTGGCGGCCCGCGCGGCCGAAGTGATCACCGCCGAATGGGGCGGCCAGTTGATTCGCGGCTGGAACGCTTCGGGCTGGATGGATCAGCCGGGTCGTGTGGGCGATATGCTGGGCCGCCTGATCGGCGCAACAAAGGGCAGTGTCGTTCTGGGTGATACCCTGTCGATCAAGGTGTTCCAGGCGCTTGCGGCGGCGCTGGCCCTGCGTCCCGACCGCCGGGTGATCCTCAGCGACAGCGGCAACTTCCCGTCCGATCTGTACATGGCCGAAGGGCTGGTGCGGCTGCGCGATGCCGGGTTCACCCTGCGCGTCGTCGCCCCCGAGGCCGTAGCGGGCGCGATCGACGACAGCGTCGCGGTCGTCATGCTGACCGAGGTCGATTATCGCACGGGGCGGCGCCACGACATGGCGGCGCTGACGCGGGCGGCCCATGGGGCAGGGGCAGTGATGGTGTGGGATCTGGCCCATAGTGCCGGCGCGGTCGATGTTGATCTGGCCGCGTCGGGCTGTGAATTCGCCGTCGGCTGCACCTACAAATACCTCAATGGCGGGCCGGGCGCGCCGGCCTTCATCTATATCCGCCCCGATCTGCAAGGCGTCGCCCAGCCGTTCCTGTCCGGCTGGCTGGGCCACGAGGCGCCGTTTGCCTTCGATCCCACCTATCGCCCCGCGCCGAACATCGAACGGATGCGCGTCGGCACACCGCCGGTGGTTCAGATGTCGATGCTGGAAACCGCCCTCTCGGTCTGGGAGGGCGTCGAAATGGCTGACATCCGCGCCGCTTCGGTCGCGCTGTGCGACCAGTTTATTGCCAAGGTCGAGGCACGCTGCCCCGAGCTGACCCTGATCAGCCCGCGCAACGCTGCACAGCGCGGCAGCCAGGTATCTTTTGCATACCAGAACGGTTATGCCGCCATGCAGGCGCTGATCGCGCGCGGCGTGATCGGTGATTTCCGCGCCCCCGATGTGATGCGCTTTGGCATCACGCCGCTCTACATCGACGCCGCCGATGTGACCGCCGCTGTGGCCATCATGGGTGAGGTGATGGAACACCGCCTTTGGGACCGGCCGGAACATCACGCCGCCCAAAAGGTGACCTGAGCGGCACCTGACCGCCGAACCTCTCTTTCTTGCCCGAAATACCTCAGCACCGACTGAAAGAACAGCATCGCCGTCGTCCAGACCGCAGGCGCGCGGCCAATCTGCGGCAGCGCGATTCTGGCGAACAGCGGCTGCACGAAGAACAGCAGCGACGCCGACAGAAAGATCGTCACGATGAACAGCATTGGAACAGCTGAAATCCGGGCGGTGCGTGCCGGGGGGCTGTGGTGTCGGTGGCGTGCATGTCACAAGACCTGTCTTGCAAGGGGTTGACCATAACTGACCAGACGACTTTGGTGGCAATAGGGTATAAGCACGGGCATTTTCCGCCGCGTCCTGCGCCGATGCCCGCCAAAGTGGCACCGCGCAGGAGACCGGGCATGAACTTAAACGCGGCCCCCCCGATCCGCCCTGTCCCAGCAGGACAGACAGCTTTCCATTCAACTCCGCTCGCGTGATCCGGTGCGTTCAATCCGCGCCGCATCCTGCTGGCGAATGTTGGCCGGGCAGCCCCATTCATTCCATGCGAGAAAGAAAAACGACACGATGATCCTGTCCCCCGCCACCCCCGCCGACTTGTCCGAACTCCGCGCGCTGCATCATGCCAGCTGGGCAAGTGCCTATCGCGGGATGGTGCCCGACGCGGCTCTTGCTGCCCCGCTGGATGATCACATGGCGCGCACCTGGTCCGATCTGCCCGCCGGCCTCACGGTTGCGCGCAACGATACGCAGCTGCTTGGATTTGTGCGGCTGATACCGAACAATGGCTGGCCCTATGTCGATAACCTGCACGTCGCGCCGGATTTGCGGGGCGGCGGTGTGGGGCGGGCGCTGATCGGGGCCGCGGCGCAACAGGCCACCAGCGAGGGGCGGCTGTGGCTCACCGTGCTTGCGGCCAACAGCGGCGCGCGCCGCTTTTACGCCCGTCTCGGCGGGGTCGAGGGGGCGCGCATCACGGAAAGCCTGCTTGGCCTGCCCGTTGTCACCTTTCCGGTGATATGGGCCCGTCTCGCACCCCTTGCACCGGGCCGGTGAACTATTCTGAAAAAACCGCGCCGAACCGCTTGACGCCCCCCGCGCCATTCTCTAATCCACGCCCTACGCGCGGTTGTAGCTCAGTTGGTTAGAGTACCGGCCTGTCACGCCGGGGGTCGCGGGTTCGAGCCCCGTCAACCGCGCCACTCACATTCTCCGGTATAAACTTCCCCACGGGGGAGCGGGCGTTCAGCCATCTCTTTCTTGCCCGAAATACCTCGGGGGTCTGGGGGCAGCGCCCCCAGCCGGTCGGGCCGGGCAACCCGGCCCGAAATCAAATCATTCCAACGCCTTCGCCGCATTCCACAGGGCATCCATTTCATCCAGCGTGGCATCTTCACACCGTCGGCCGGCCTTTTGCAATGCCGCCTCGACAAACCCGAACCGCCGGGTGAATTTGGCGTTTGTGCCGCGCAGGGCCGCTTCGGGATCGACCCCGAGATGACGCGCCAGATTGGCCATGACGAACAGCAGATCGCCCATTTCGTCGGCAACCGCCGCGGCCGTCAATGTATCGCGCGCCGCCACCAACTCGCCCGCCTCCTCGACCAGCTTGTCCAGCACCTGCGCGGTTTCGGGCCAGTCGAACCCGACCCGCGCCGCCCGGTTCTGCAATTTCACCGCGCGCAGCAGGGCGGGCAGGCTCAGGGCGACGCCGTCCAGCACACCACCAGGTCCGGCACGGCTCTGCCGTTCGCGGGCCTTGTGCGCCTCCCAGTCGCGGGTTTGCTGCGCGGCGGTCTTGTCGCGCGTTGCGTCGCCAAAGACGTGGGGGTGACGCGCGATCATCTTGTCGGCCACCGTGTTGACGATGTCGTCAAAGGTGAAATGCCCCGCCTCGGCGGCGATTTGCCCGTGATACACCGCCTGGAACAGCAAATCGCCCAGTTCGCCCTTCAGGTCGTCAAAATCCGCCCGGTCAATCGCGTCGGCCACCTCATAGGCTTCTTCGATGGTATAGGGCGCGATGCTGGCGAAATCCTGCTCCAGATCCCACGGACAGCCGGTGTCAGGATCGCGCAGGCGGCGCATGATCTCAAGAAGGCGCGCCATGTCGCGCGGAAGGTCATGGATCGGATCGGCGCGATTGGTCATTTACCTGGCCCTGTTTCTCTGGAAAGCTGACGGTCTGATCTCACAGGAGTGCCGCGCCCCATGGCCATCGTCAACCGCATCGCCGATTACGCCGAGGATATGAAAACCTGGCGCCACTGGTTGCACCGCAACCCCGAACTGGGGTTCGATCTGCCGAAAACCTCGGCCTATGTCGCCGCGCGCCTGCGGGAGTTCGGGGTGGACGAGGTGCATGAAGGCATCGCCCGAACCGGTATCGTCGCCATCATCAACGGTCAGGACAACGCGGCGGGGGCCGGCCCGACCATCGGGTTGCGCGCCGACATGGATGCCTTGCCGATCCACGAGGTGACAGGCGCCCCCTATGCCAGCGAAACCCCCGGCCTGATGCATGCCTGCGGCCATGACGGCCACACCACGATGCTGTTGGGTGCCGCGCGCTATCTGGCCGAAACCCGGCGGTTCCGCGGGCGTGTCGCGCTGTTGTTCCAGCCCGCCGAGGAAGGCGGCGGTGGCGGCAAGGTGATGGTGGAAGAGGGGGTGATGGACCGGTTCGGCATCACCCAGGTCTATGGCATCCACAACGCGCCGGAATTTCCCGAAGGCGAACTGCACACCGCCGCCGGCCCGATCATGGCGGCGGTGGATGAATTCACCGTCGCGGTGCGGGGCGTGGGTGGCCACGCGGCCTATCCGCACGATTGTGTCGATCCCGTTCCGGCGGTGATCGCCTTGGTTCAGGGGTTCGGCACGATCGTGTCGCGCAACCACAAGCCGGTGAACGATCTGGTGGTTTCGGTCACCCAGATCCACACCGGCACCGCCAACAATGTGACCCCGGCCAGCGCGGTGTTTTCCGGCACGGTGCGCACCTTTG
>JAACVA010000127.1 GCA_009992615.1 Rhodobacterales bacterium | reverse complement strand
TGATAGTCTCTGACATGTGGCATATTCCTTTCTCAGCAGAGAAGTGACAGCGACCCGACACCGCCATGATATGCCGCCCCTCAGGGCATCACCAACTTTCGCGCGTTTCTCTGCGGGGTGCGTCCAACGCGATCTTGGCCTTGAATTCCGATGAGTGGTGCTTCTGTTTACCATGTTCGTCTTGGTCGGTCGGCTGTCACAATAGGTCAACAGCTGGCCCGAAATTTCGCGACCATCTCTGTTGAATTGTTGAAACCGTTGGGCGCTGTGTGGGGCATGGCAACGCTATTTGTCATGCAAGACAACCGGATCCCTGAAAGTGCTGATCGTGTTCTGACTCTGGAAGATGGTCGGATCTTTTCAAACACTGGCCGCGCTTGATAGCGCCGCCCGAACTTCAAGCCCGCTATCGGGCTCATGAGCCGCGATAGCGGTGCTTCGCCAAAGAGATGCGGCGTCTGCTCAGCAGGCTGCGGTGTAACGCTGGCCGTTGGGATATTGGTAAACGCACTGACCCGGCACGCTGGAGCGACCGATGTAATTGCCGATTGCGGCACCGGTGGCCCCGCCGACCAGGGCACCGACAACTCTGTCATCTCTACCCGAGACGGCAACGCCCGCAGCTGCGCCCAAGGCGGTACCGGTCAGAGTGGATTGGGTGGGCGTATCGCAGGCAGCCAGACCGGCCAGCAGAGGCAAGGCGAGAAACAGTTTGTACATGATGATCTCCGAGGGTTTGAACATATGCTTAACGTGCATTCCGTGGATTTGTTCCCGCAGGGTGAAAAAACGCCCACAGTCGCACCGGGCGTTCCTGCATCGCAATCGACTGGAATCAGCCGCCTTTTTGATCATAGGCGGTGCCCCAACCCCAGGCACCCGAGCCAAAGCCGCGCGCGACGACCCGTTCACGGTAAATCGTGGAAACGGTGTCGCCATCGCCCGCCAAAAGCGCCTTGGTGGCGCACATTTCGGCGCAGATAGGCAGTTTGCCTTCGGCGATCCTGTTGCGGCCGTATTTCTGGAACTCGACCGACGAATTGTTTTCCTCGGGTCCACCGGCGCAGAAGGTGCACTTGTCCATCTTGCCGCGCGATCCGAAGTTGCCCGCCTGGGGATATTGCGGCGCGCCGAACGGGCAGGCGTAAAAGCAATACCCGCAGCCGATGCACAGATCCTTCGAGTGCAGAACAACACCATCGTCGGTTTGATAGAAGCAATCTACCGGGCACACCGCCATGCAGGGCGCATCGGAACAATGCATACAGGCCACCGAGATGCTGCGCTCGCCCGGCTTGCCGTCATTGATCGTCACCACCTTGCGGCGGTTGATGCCCCACGGCACCTCGTGTTCGTTTTTGCAGGCGGTGACGCAGGCGTTGCATTCGATGCAGCGTTCAGCGTCGACCAGAAACTTTGCTCTTGCCATTTTCAGTCCTCCCTCACGCGGTCCAGATCTTGCACAGGGTCGACTTGGTTTCCTGCATCTGCGTCACGCTGTCATAGCCATAGGTTTGTGCAGTGTTTGTGCTTTCACCCAGCACATAGGGATCGGCGCCGGCGGGGTATTTGTCGCGCAGATCCACGCCTTCAAGATGCCCGCCAAAGTGGAACGGCATGAAGGCCACGCCGGCGCCCACCCGTTCGGTGATCATCGCCTTGACGCGCACCTTGCCGCCTTCGGGCCCTTCGACCCATACCATCGCCCCGTCGCGCACACCCAGATTGTTGGCGTCGCGCGTATTGATTTCGACGAACATGTCCTGTTGCAACTCGGCCAGCCAAGGGTTGGACCGGCTTTCATCACCGCCGCCCTCATATTCCACCAGACGACCCGAGGTCAGAATGATCGGATATTCCTCGGAAAAGTCGTTCTTCTGGATCGAAGCGTACATCGTCGGAAGGCGCCAGAATTTTTTGTCCTCATATGTCGGATAGTCGACCACCAGATCACGGCGGTTGGTGTACAGCGGTTCGCGGTGCAGCGGCACCGGATCGGGGAAGGTCCACACCACGGCGCGGGCCTTGGCATTGCCATAGGGGGTACAGCCATGTTTGATCGCCACCCGCTGAATCCCACCCGACAGATCGGTTTTCCAGTTCACGGACGCTTCCTTGGTAAGCGCATCGGTGTCAAGTTCGCCTGTCATCTCGGTTTCTCCGACCTCGTCGGCTCCGCCGGGACGCCGCCGCAAACCCGCAACATATCGGATCATTGCCGTTTCGTCCTCGGTCAGATCACTATCCCAGCCCAGATCCTTCAACATCCGCATGGTGAATTCGGGGTAACCGTCCTGAATTTCCGACCCGACGGGATAGACACCTTCGGCCAACAGGTTGTCGCCGTTGCGTTCCACCCCGAAACGGGCACGGAACCCCATGCCGCCTTCGGCCACCGGTATCGAAATGTCATACAGGTTGGCCGATCCCGGGTGGTTCATCTCGGCGGTGCCCCAGCAGGGCCAAGGCAGGCCGTAGAAATCGCCATCGGCCGGGCCGCCGACCGCGCGCAGCGTTGTCTTGTCGAAGGTGTGCTGGTTGGCCATGTGCAGCTTCATCCGCTCGGGCGACTGACCGGTATAGCCAATGGTCCACATACCGCGGTTGAATTCGCGGGTGATATCCTCGACGTTGGGCTCGTCGCCGTCCAGCGCGATGTTCTTGAACATCCGGTCATGGAAACCGAACTTTTTCGCAAACATCGAAATGATCGTGTGGTCGGGCAGAGATTCGAACAGTGGTTCGACCACCTTGTCACGCCACTGGAGCGATCGGTTGGACGCGGTGACTGATCCACGGGTTTCAAACTGGGTGCAGGCCGGCAAAAGATACACGCCATCGCTGCGATCCTGCAACACCGCCGATACGGTGGGATAGGGGTCGATCACCACCATAAGGTCCAGCTTTTCCATCGCCGTCTTCATTTCTTTCTGACGGGTCTGGCTGTTTGGTGCGTGGCCCCACAGGACCATGGCCTTGACGCTGTCGGGCTGGTCAATATTCGCCGACTCTTCCAGAACACCGTCAATCCAGCGCGAAACCGGGATGCCGGTCTCTTCCATCATCATCCGGTCCTTGCCGTCGGCCCCGGCGCCGGGCATCACGCTGAACCGGGCCTTCAGCCAGTCCAGGTCTTCCTCCCAGACACGCGCCCAGTGGGCCCAGGAACCCGGCGCCAATCCATAATAGCCGGGCAGGGTGTCGGCCAGCACACCCAGATCGGTCGCGCCCTGCACGTTGTCATGGCCGCGGAAAATGTTGGTGCCGCCACCGGCCACACCCATGTTGCCCAAGGCCAGTTGCAAGATGCAATAGGCGCGGGTGTTGTTGTTGCCGTTTGTGTGCTGGGTGCCGCCCATGCACCAGATCACGGTGCCGGGGCGGTTGTTGACCAGGGTGCGCGCCACACGGGCCAGTTGCGCACCGGGCGCGCCGGTCACACGCTCAACCTCTTCTGGGGTCCACTTCTTCACCTCGTCCTTGATCTGGTCCATGCCCCAGACGCGGGTGCGGATGAATTCCCTGTCTTCCCAGCCATTGTCGAAGATGTGCCAGAGAATGCCCCAGACCAGCGCCACGTCGCTTCCCGGACGGAACCGCACATATTCGTCGGCATGGGCGGCGGTGCGGGTAAAACGCGGATCGCAGACGATCAGCGGCGCGTTGTTTTCCTCTTTGGCTTTCAGCATATGCAGCAAGGACACGGGGTGTGCTT
>JAACVA010000126.1 GCA_009992615.1 Rhodobacterales bacterium | reverse complement strand
CCGTTTGACAAGGCACACAGGTTCGGCTTGCGCCGGACAGCGGAAGGGTGACAGCACCATGGCGAAGCGTTGGTATTCGGTGAGCGTTCTCTCGAACTTCGAGAAAAAGATCGCCGAGCAAATCCGCCAAGAGGTGATCGAAAAGGGACTCGAGGACGAGATCGAAGAGGTTCTCGTGCCCACCGAAGAGGTGATTGAGGTGCGGCGCGGCAAAAAAATCTCGACCGAGCGGCGGTTCATGCCCGGATATGTTCTTGTCCGCATGGAAATGAGCGATCGCGCATACCATCTGATCAATTCGATCAATCGGGTCACCGGATTTCTTGGTCCGCAGGGCCGGCCCATGCCGATGCGCGATGCCGAGGTGAATCAGATCCTCAACCGCGTGGAAGAGAACGTAAACGCACCGCGCACCGTGATCCTGTTTGAAATCGGTGAAAAGGTGAAGGTGGCCGATGGCCCGTTCGAGGGTTTTGAGGGAATGGTGGACAGCGTTGATGAAGATCATCAGCGTCTGAAAGTCACTGTTTCCATCTTTGGTCGGGCGACGCCGGTGGAATTGGAATTCACCCAGGTTTCGAAAGAGCACTGAGTGTTGGCTGCCCGAAACGGGCAGTGACAAGCGTGGAAGGCGCGGGGCCGCGGCCCCTGACCGCACCACGGCAACCCAAAGGCCCGGGGCGCGCCCCGTTGCCGTTGTAAGGAGAAGGCCACATGGCCAAGAAGAAGATCGGCAGCTTGAAGTTGCAAGTAAAGGCGGGGCAAGCCAACCCATCCCCGCCCGTCGGCCCGGCCTTGGGCCAGCGCGGCATCAATATCATGGAATTCTGCAAGGCGTTCAACGCCAAGACCGCAGATATGGACCCCGGTTCGCCCTGTCCGACCATCATCACCTATTACCAGGACAAGTCGTTCACGATGGAGATCAAGACTCCGCCGGCGTCATTCCTGTTGAAAAAGGCTGCGGGCCTGAAGCCGGTGGGCAAGCGGAACCGCCCGCAGGGATCGCCCAAGCCGGGCCGTGACATGGTGGCCAGCGTCACCCTGAAACAGGTGCGTGAGATCGCCGAGGCCAAGATGAAAGACCTGAGCGCGAATGATGTCGAAGCTGCGATGAAGATCATCGTCGGATCGGCGAACTCCATGGGCATCGAGGTGAAATAAGATGGCAAAATATGGAAAACGCGTCCGCGCCGCCCGTGAAGCCGTCGCCGGAAAATCGAACCTGAGCGTCGAAGAAGCTGTCAAGTTGGTCAAGTCGAATGCGACCGCGAAATTCGATGAAACCATCGAGATTTCGATGAATCTTGGCGTCGATCCGCGTCATGCCGACCAGATGGTCCGCGGCACGGTGAATCTGCCGAACGGCACCGGCAAAACGGTGCGTGTGGCGGTGTTTGCCCGCGGCGCGAAGGCCGATGAGGCGACCAAGGCCGGGGCTGACATCGTGGGCGCCGAAGATCTGATGGAACAGATCCAAGGCGGCAAGATCGATTTCGACCGCTGTATCGCCACCCCCGACATGATGCCGATCGTCGGTCGTCTGGGCAAGATCCTGGGCCCGCGCAACCTGATGCCGAACCCGAAGATCGGCACCGTGACGATGGATGTCACCGAGGCGATTACGGCGGCCAAGGGTGGCCAGGTGCAGTTCAAGGCTGAAAAAGCCGGTGTGATCCATGCTGGTGTTGGCAAGGCATCCTTTGACGAGGCAAAGTTGGTGGAAAACATCCGCGCCTTTGTGGATGCTGTCGGCAAGGCGCGACCGACGGGCGCAAAGGGCACCTACATGAAGGCGGTCAATCTGACCTCTTCGATGGGTCCGGGCGTCACCGTTGATGTGGCCAGCGCGACCGGCAACTGATCCACCTGATCACCACGACTGAAATTGGGCGGGCCAACTGGTCCGCCCTTTCTCGTTTCTGCGCGGGAGAGTACCGCTGTTTTGCGGCATCCTTGCCTGCGGTGCGGGCTGAACTGTCCTTGGTCAAAGGTCGGTTGGTGTGGGAGTTGTGTGATCGAGATCGAATCCACGTCGCTGCTGCGCTCGGGCGCAAATGGCAATTCATCCGAAACAGACCGTCTGGCCTGCTGGCCGGCGCGCGTTCAAAAGGTCCGTCCCTGCCAGCCGCTAGCGCGCCTTGCTGGCGGCCGCTGCAAGTCCGGCATGGGCGCGGTCCAGCATACGGGTAGGGTGGCGCGCGCTGTCCAGCGTTGCCTTTGCATCCAGCCCGGCCAAAGCGGCCGCCGCCACCTCGCGCAGTGCATAGCTGTGCACCTTAACCGTCCCGGCCAGCGCAGCACGCACAAGGGCATGAACCGCCAGGTAATCCAGATGCGCACCCAAAACCCCGGCCCCCGCCGCGCTGCCCCCCGCAGCGTTCACTTCGCAGGCGCGCGCATCGGTGGAAAGATATGACCGGCAGATCGCCGGGCGCGCGTCATAGGCGCGGCAGGTGCGCGTGGCCGGGTCGAGCGCGGGGCAGGCCATCGGGTGCCAGGCGCGCCCGTCGGGTTGGCCGATCAGCGGGGCGAGGGCGGCGTGCAGGGCGCGCGCTTCGGCCCCGGTGATCGTGCCGCCATCCTCGCCGGTCAGGATGCAGCAAAAGGCGCAACCGGGCGCGCAGGCGGCGTCGCGCACCACGGGGGGCGGGTTTTCCGCCATCTGCGCGCGCAAGGCGGCGCCGATCTGGGCCGCAGCCGCGCCGCTGGCCAGTGCGCGCAGAATCGTTTCGGCCGTCTGGCCGTCGGCCTCGGCGCTGCCGATCCAGGCAAGAAGCAGCCTGCGCGCCCGGTCGGCCTGTCGCGTCGCCAGGTCGGGCAAGCGGGCCGCGGTGAGGCGGGCGCGCAAGGCGGCAATGTCGATGCGCAGCAACGCGTCTGTGCGGACAGTCTTGCGCGACGCGGACGGGCGCGATATTTTGGTAACATGTGCCAAGGAGGCTTGACCCTCTGCTGAATTGGCGTGATCGTGACTCAGCGATAGCGCGAGGGCAAGCCCTCGGGGCGCCCTGAATGTGTGACACCAGTCGAAAATCTTATCTTCGCCCCTTTCCTTTCCTGTGCATATGCCATAGTCAACGTCACTGCTGGGTCGTCCGAAGATTCGGACCGGCCTCTGCATATCGTCCGAGACGGTGGGTGAGGCATACCTCATAAATCCTGCCTGAGGCGGGAAGAGACATTCTGTTCAGCACTCTCAAGGTGCTCCGCATGTGTGGCAACCCGTTCGGACCCGATGGCCGGGATATTCCCGGTCGGACTGAGCCGGAGGGTTAGCCCTCCAATACTTGGAGTGAAACTGTGGATAGAGCCCAGAAAGAGAAAGTGGTCGAGGAACTCGGCCAGATCTTTGAAAGCTCTGGCGTCGTCGTGGTTGCCCATTACGCCGGTCTGACAGTTGCCGAGATGCAGGATCTGCGGGCGCGCATGCGCGAAGCAGGCGGATCCGTGCGCGTTGCCAAGAACAAGCTCGCCAAGATTGCCCTTGAAGGAACACCGGCCGCTGTCATGGCCGATCTTCTGACGGGCATGACCGTTCTCTCCTATTCGGAAGACCCGGTGGCTGCGGCCAAGGTGGTTGATGAATACGCCAAGACGAACCCGAAATTTCAGATTTTGGGTGGCGCAATGGGTGGAACGGCTCTGGATCCTGCCGGTGTCAAAGCCGTCGCTGCCATGCCATCGCGGGAGGAGCTTATTGCTTCGATCGTGTCGTGCATCGGGGCGCCTGCCGCCAACATCGCCGGGGCCATTGGTGCGCCTGCAAGCAATATCGCAAGCATCCTCTCGACC